>DASXJM010000067.1:0-26057 GCA_036497405.1 Streptosporangiaceae bacterium
TGCCGGTTCCGAGCCCGTTCATCGTCGGCGGCCGCAGAGGCCTGACCTGCCGCTTCCGGGGGCAGTACCATCGGGGGTTCCTTTCCGGCCGTACCCCCATGGGCCTGAGACTGCTCCGTCCCAATCCCAGTCCTGTTACCCGTGTGCAATTGTGAAAAACATCAGACCCACGACCGTATGGCGCCCGCGGTATACCTACATATCGAGGCGACATACTATGTAATACCGCCTGACGAGGTCTTGCGTGGTGAGGAGGCCCCAGTGGCTCTGCCGGACTTTCTCGTGATCGGTGCCCCCAAGGCGGGCACGACGGCTCTGCACGCGGCGCTGGCTCGGCATCCGGCGCTGTACATGTCGCCGATCAAGGAGCCGAAGCACTTCCTGACCGGTGGCCCGCCACCGACCCGGGGCGGACCCGGCGACGTGCAGACCTACCGCGAACACGTCTGGCGCCGGGCCGACTACGAGGCCTTGTTCGACGGGGCTCCCGCGGGCACGCTGCGCGGGGAGTCCACCCCGTTGTACATGTACGACCCGGAGGCCATGCGGCGCATCCACGATGCGATCCCGGACGCCAGGCTGATCGCGATCATCCGCGATCCGGTCGAGCGGGCCCACTCGAACTGGACCCACCTGTGGTCGGCGGGCCTGGAGCCCGAAGGCGACTTCGTCCGGGCCTGCGGCGAGGAGCAGCGGCGGATCGACGCCGGCTGGGCGTCGTTCTGGCACTACCAGGGGCTGGGCCGGTACGGCGAGCAGCTCGAGCACGTCTTCTCGCTGTTCCCGCGCGGTCAGGTGCTGGTCATCCGGTACCGCCAGCTGGTGGACGAGCCGGCCAAGACGCTGGACGAGATCTTCAGCTTCCTCGGCGTCGACCAGGGGGTCGTCACCGAGATCCCGCGCCAGAACGTCACCTCGCACCCCGAGGCCACGCTGGCCCACCGCGCGGTGGCCCAGCTGCTCCGGGCCAGCGCGGCGGTGGGCCGGTTCCTGCCCGGTTCGGCCTGGGACGCGGTCACCGGCCGGCTGGAGCGGTTCCTGCAGCGGCACAGCCGGGAACGGCAGCCGCTCAGCTGGGAGCAGCGCCAGGAGCTCATCCCGCGGTTCAAGTCCGATCTGGAGCTGCTGGAGCGCGTGCTCGGGGCCGACTTCAGTGACTGGCGCGCGCCCCGCGACCGGTCGGGCGGCCTGGTCGGGGCGCGGCCGCAGGGCCAGACCCAGGCCAGGAACGGCCGCCCGGTGTCCTCCTAGCGCAGCTCGGTGCGCAGCTCGTGCGCGCCGTCGTCCCGGGTCATCTCGTAGTAGAGCCGCTTCCGGCCGTCCGGCAGCGGCAGGATGTCCAGGTAGCGCAGGCCGCCCCCGTGGTACGGGGACGCGGCCAGCGGCTCGGTCCCGGCCGGGGTCAGCACGGTGGGCTCGGTCCCGGTGGCCACCCCGGTCTTCTCCTCGTAGTTCTCGGCGGCGGTGGCCCGCCCGTCGTAGTAGGCCACGATCGTGCTGCCGCTGAACACCACCGCGCTGACCCGGGTCCCGCGCGAGTCCCAGTAGCCGGGGCGGCCGGTGAGGGCGACGCCGTCCCAGGCCCAGTCCAGGCCGTCCGGGCTGGTTGCGTACTCGGTCACCATCTGGTCGGTCTCGGCCGGGTCCTCCAGCGGGTGGCAGGTCACCCACATGTGCCAGCCGTCGTCCCGGCGGATGATCACCGGGTCCTTGACGGCCTTCTTGGCGTCGCCGGGCAGGACCAGCTGCCGGGTGCGGGAGCTGAACTCGGACGGGTGCGCGGCCTCCAGCACCTCGACCCGCCAGTGCTTGGTGCCGGGGGTGGCGCAGCTCAGGTACAGCCGCCAGGCCCCCTCCGGCGTGCGCACCATGAACGGGCGCTCCAGCGAGTCGGTGTCCATCTCGTCTTTGCCGATCATGGTCATCGGCTCGAAGTGCTCACCGTCGGCCGAGCGGGCGATCGCCACCGCGTAACCGCGGCCGTGACCCAGCGGCCGGCGGAGCCGGTAGGAAAGGAAGATCTCTCCGTCCGCGGCCACCGCCGATGGGCCCCCGGCCCAGAATCCCGGGCCCTGGCCAGGAGGCGCTATCGCGACGCTGCCTTCTCCCGGCCGCGGCCGGAGAAGATCGTCCGGCAGCGGTGGCGGGGGAGCCGCGTTGACTGGGGCCTCTTCTGGCTCAGCTGAGCCTTGTTCACCTGGGAGCACTCAAGCATGATAGGCAATCCAGGCTGCCGAGGTAGGAAACGTGCTGCTGCTGTGACCAAGGCCCCTGTGGCTACGTTCTGTGATCTCTGCGACACATAGGAATACGGCGTGTCACCCTCCCCGGGGCTTCTCGCCGGCCGGTGGGCCTGTGAGAATAGGACTATGAGCGACGGCGAGTCCCAAATTGGCATCGACACTGGCCCGGAGGCCGAAACGCGGGCCGCGGCCGCCCACGGCGAAGACCGTGACTCCATGCCCGAGGTGACCGCGAGGCGGGAAGCGCCCGAAGGCATCGCCCCGGCTCGCCAGAACGGGACCCGCCGGCGCCAGGACCCGGACGCGCCGCCGCCGGACCAGCTGACCGCGCTCGGCCGGGAGATGATCGACCAGCTGGCCGCCGAGGGTGGCGCGAATCCGCTGCCGCCCGACCGGTACCTGGACCGGGAGGAAAGCTGGCTGCGGTTCAACCAGCGCGTGCTGGAAATGGCCGAGGACGACGCCGTGCCGCTGCTGGAACGGGTTCGTTTCCTGGCCATCTTCGCCAGCAACCTGGACGAGTTCTTCATGGTCCGGGTGGCCGGCCTGATGCGCCGGATGGCGGCCGGTCTCCCGGTCGAAGGGGTCAGCGTCCAGCTGCCGGGCCAGGTGCTGAACCGGACCCTTGACCTGGCCGGCCGGCTGACCGCCCGGCACGCGGCCTGCTTCAGCGAGCAGGTCCTGCCCGCGCTCAGCGGCCAGGGCATCGAGATCCTGCGCTGGAAGGAGCTGTCCCACGACGAGCGGGACAACCTGCGCGAACTGTTCCGGGAGCGCATCTACCCGGTGCTGACCCCGCTGGTGGTCGACCCGGCCCACCCGTTCCCGTTCATTTCCGGCCTGTCCCTGAACCTGGCCGTGATGGTGGCCGATCCGCGCACCGGCGCGACCATGTTCGCCCGGGTCAAGGTGCCGCCGCTGCTACCGCGGTTCCTGGCCGTTTCCCCGCAGCGGTTCGTGCCCATCGAGGACGTGATCGCGGCCCACCTGACCCAGCTGTTCGCCGGGCTGGACATCGTCGAGAACCACGTGTTCCGGGTCACCCGGGTCCGGGACCTGGAGGTCGACGAGGACGTCACCGAGGACCTGCTGCAGGCCCTGGAGCGCGAACTGCTGCGCCGCCGCTTCGACCCCGCGGTCCGGCTCGAGGTCGAGGAGACCATGTCCAGCGACGTACTGGACCGGCTGGTCACCGAGCTCGGGGTGGACCGGCGGGCGGTGTACCGGGTGCCGGGCCCGCTCGACCTGTCCGGCCTGTCGGCCATCGCCGACCTGGACATCGGCGAGCTGCGCTATCCGGCATTCGTGCCGTCGTCGGCGGCCATCGCCAAGGACACCGACATCTTCACCACCCTGCGCGAGCGGGACGTGCTGGTGCACCACCCCTACGACTCGTTCACCACCAGCGTGGAACGGCTGATCGAGGAGGCCGCGGCCGATCCCGGTGTGCTCGCCATCAAGCAGACCCTGTACCGGACCAGCGGCGACTCGCCGATCGTGGACGCGCTGATCGACGCGGCCGAACTGGGCAAGCAGGTCGTGGTGGTGGTCGAGATCAAGGCCCGCGGCGACGAGCGCAACAACATCGCCTGGGCCAGGAAGCTGGAAGAAGCGGGCTGCCACGTCGTCTACGGGTTTGTGGGCCTGAAGACCCACTGCAAGGTGCTGCTGATCGTGCGCGAGGAGGCCGACGGGTCGCTGCGCCGCTACTGCCACCTCGGCACCGGCAACTACAACCCGTCGACCGCCCGCCTGTACGAGGACTTCGGCCTGCTGACCGCGGACGCGACCATCGGCGAGGACGTCACCGACCTGTTCAACCACCTGACCGGCTACGCCCGGCAGGACGCCTACCGGCAGCTGCTGGTCGCGCCGGAGTCGCTCCGGGCCGGGCTGGTCGGCCGGATCGCCCACCAGGCCGAGCGGATGCGCGCCGGTAAGCCCGCCCGCATCCAGCTCAAGTGCAACGCGATCATCGACGAGTTCGTGGTGGACGCGCTGTACCGGGCCTCGCAGGACGGCGTGCCGATCGACCTCTGGATACGCGGGATCTCCGCGATCCGCCCCGGCGTGCCCGGGCTGTCCGAGACGATCCGGGTCCACAGCGTGCTGGGCCGGTTCCTGGAGCACTCCCGGGTCTACTCGTTCGGCCCCGGCGGGCACGATGACGACGACCCGGACGCCGCGGGCGAGGTGTGGCTGGGCAGCCCCGATCTCATGCACCGCAACCTGGACCGGCGGGTGGAGACGATCGTCCGCGTCGACGATCCTGGGCACCGCCGGGAACTGCGGCGCCTGCTCGAACTGGGCATGGACGACGGCACCGCCTCCTGGTGGCTGGACGCCGACGGCACCTGGACCCGGCACCACCTCGGCCCCAACGGCGAGCGGCTGCGGGACATCCAGCTCAAGCTGATCGGGGACCGCCGCTCGCGGCCGGCCGACAGCCGGACGGCCGATGCCTGACCACCATCAGCATCGTCACCCCGGCCCGGCGGTATCCGTGGTCGGGACGATCGAGGCGGCGGGGGCGGTGGTGTGGCGCCGCGGCTCCGGCGGGCCCGAGGTGCTGCTCGTCCACCGCCCGCGGCACGACGACTGGACGCTGGCCAAGGGCAAACGCGAGCCGGGCGAGGAAATGCCGGAGACCGCCGTCCGCGAGGTGGTCGAGGAGACCGGGGTGCGCCCGGTGCTGGGCCGCCGCCTGAAGACCGTGCACTACGAGGTGAGCGGCCGCCCCAAGCGGGTCGAGTGGTGGGCCGCGGCCGAGCCCGCCCGGCCCGGGTCCGGGACCCGGTTCGTGCCCAACCAGGAGGTCGACCAGGTCGGCTGGTACCCGCTGGGCCAGGCCTGCGAGCGGCTGTCCTACGCCGACGACGTCAGCGTGCTGGACGAATTCGCCCGCTGGCCGCACCGGACGGTGCCGTTCGTGGTGCTGCGGCACACCTCGGCCGGGCACAAGGGCGAATGGGACGGTGACGACCTGCTCCGCCCGCTCGACCACGAGGGCCAGGTGCAGGCGCGCGACCTGGTGCCGCTGCTGAGCTGCTTCGGCCCGGTGCGGGTGATCAGCTCACCGGCCGCCCGCTGCCTGGCCTCGGTCGAGCCCTACGCCGGCCACATTGGCGCGCCGGTCCAGGTCGAGCCCGCGTTCATCAAGCCGGCCCCGTCCGGCCCGGACCGGTCCCCGCGGCCCGGCCTGGCCGAGGCGGTGACCGGGTTGCTCACCGACGGGGTCCCGACCCTGGTCTGCGCGCACCGGGAGAACATCCCCGACATCCTGGCCGTGGCCTGCCGCGTGCTCGGCGCGCCACCGATCGAGGGGCCGTCGCTGGCCAAGGGCAGCTTCCAGGTGCTGCAGGCCGCCGAAACCACGCTGGCCGGGGTCGAACGCTACGACTTGTCGGGCTTAGCCGCCTGGGCCTCCGGAGCCCGGTCACCGCGATCCCCGGCCACTGCATCGGTCTCAGCGGCCCCAGTGGCCCCGTTAGCCTCGACAGTCCCGTTAGCCTCACCGGTCCCGTTAGCCTCACCGGGCTCGCTAACCTCGTCCGCAGCGTCAGTCCCGGCCGCCGTCCCGCCGGCCTCAACTTCCACACTGGCCTCAGCCCCGGTCCCGGCCTCGGCGCGCTCCCGCCGCTCCCGCAGGTGACGGCGCACCCGCCAGCCGATCAGCGCGGCCACCGCCACCGCCAGCGCGATCAGCAGGTACAGCGAGTAGCGGGTGATCTGCTCGTAGATCGTGGTGATGTGGTTCCCGGCCAGGTAGCCGACGCTGACCCAGAGGCCGACCCACAGCGCGGCCCCGAGCGCGTTGAACGGGATGAACCGCTTCCAGTGCATGCCGGTGATGCCGGCCACGATGCCGTTGGCCTGCCGCAGTCCCTCGATGAACCGGGCCGCCACGATGATCTTGCCACCGTGGTGCTCGAAGAAGTGCTCGGCCTTGTCCAGCCGCGCGCTGGTCAGGAAGACGTACTTGCCATACTTCAGGGCCAGCCGGCGGCCGCCGAAGTGCCCGATCAGGAAGCCGATGTTGTCGCCCAGGACCGCGCAGATCCAGGCGATGATGCCGACCGCGACCACATTCAGGCGGCCCGCGCCCGCGTACAGCGAGGCGGCGATGAGGATGGTCTCGCCCGGCACCGGAATGCCGAAGTCCTCGACCAGGACCAGGCCGCCGACGGCGAAGTAGCCGTAGTTGTTCAGGATCGGCGCGAGCGTGCCGAAGATCCCCG
Organism: Streptosporangiaceae bacterium; assembly: GCA_036497405.1. Lineage (GTDB taxonomy): Bacteria > Actinomycetota > Actinomycetes > Streptosporangiales > Streptosporangiaceae > Bog-532. The sequence goes on from DASXJM010000067.1 coordinate 6,482, forward strand.
GCAGCGCCGGCGTGCTCATGGGCTATCAGCCGGCCGGGCGCCCTTGATCGCGGCCGAGATCGGCCCCGCGGTCAGCTCGACCTGCCACCGGCGGGCCCCGTACCCGCTCAGGGAGGCCTCGATGGCCAGCGGGTCGGGGGGATCGGGTGGCTCCCAGCTGATCCGCCGCACCGAATCCGGCGGCAGAAGGTTCTCGGTGGGCATGGTGTGCTCGCCGGCGAGTTCGGTCACGGTGGCCCGCACCGCGCTCAGCCGGGCCGCGGCGGCCGGGTCCCGTTCCGCCCAGCGGTGCGTGGGGGGCGGCCCGCTGGTCACGGCGGGCCCGCCGGTGTCCGGCAGTGAGCTGTCCGGCAGGGCCCGGGCCGCCCGCACCGCGGCCAGCCATTCCTGCAGGTGCTTGCGCGCCACCCGGTTGGTGAACCCGGGGATGCGGGTCAGCGTGCCGATGCTGGTCGGCAGCGACCGGGCCGCCTCCACGATCGCGGCGTCGGGCAGGACCCGGCCGGGGGAGAGGTTCAGGTCCTGGGCGATCTCGTCCCGCTGCTCGTACAGGGCCCGGACCACGGACAGGCTGCGGCGGCTGCGGACCCGGTGGATGCCGGAAGTCCGCCGCCACGGGTCCGGGCGGGGCGGCGGCGGTGGCGCCGAGAGCACGGCCGCGAACTCCTGGCGGGCCCAGTCCAGCTTGCCCTGCTCGGTCAGCATCGTGGCCAGCGCGTCCCGCAACTCGACCAGCACTTCGACGTCCAGCGCCGCGTACCGCAGCCAGTCCACCGGCAGGGGCCGGGTCGACCAGTCCGCGGCCGAGTAGCCCTTCTCCAGGTGCAGCCCCAGTACGGTCTCGACCAGCGTGCCCAGCGCGACCCGGGGGAAGCCCAGCAGCCGCCCGGCCAGCTCGGTGTCGAACAGCAGCCGCGGCCGGTAGTTCAGTTCGAGCAGGCAGGGCAGGTCCTGGGACGCGGCGTGCAGCACAGCCTCGGTGTCGGCCAGTGCGGCGTCGATGCCGGACAGGTCCGGGCACAAGATCGGGTCGATCAGCATCGTGCCCGCGCCCGCCCGGCGCAACTGCACCAGGTAGGCCTGGTGCCCGTACCGGTAGCCGGAGGCCCGCTCGGCGTCTATCGCCACCGGTCCGGTCCCGCTGGCCAGGGCCTGGGTCGCCTGCTCCAGCGCCTCGGCCGACTCGATGACCGGCGGCAGGCCGTCCCGGGGCTCGAGCAGCGGTATGACCTCGGCGGCCTCAAGGGGCAGGTCTCCGTCGTCCCGGGCCGGCTGGCTCTCAGCGGTCACCGGCGCCGCCGGGACCGTACGTCGTCCGGCCGGGCCGAGGGCAGCACGGCCGTGCCCGCGGCCAGCGGCGGCAGGCCCGCCGCGGCGGCCAGCGAATCGCACCAGGCCATCACGTGGCCGCCCAGGTCCAGGTCCGCCGGGTCGTCGGAGCTCCCGGCCGGCGCGGCCGCCGGGATCACCGGCGACCAGGAAGCGCGCTGCTCGAAGCCGTACACCGGTGGCTCGCTGGCCTTGCCGCCGAAGCCTTCCGTGGTCACCCGGGTCACCGTACCGCTCGGGGTGGCGTAGGCGGGCGTGCGGGCGTCCAGCGCCTCGATCAGCCAGTCCCAGCCGACTTGGCACAGCATCGGGTCGGCCGCGATCTCCTCGTCCACCTCGGCCCGCACGTAGCTGATCAGCCGGTAGCAGCCGGGCCAGCCGTCGTGCCCGACCGGGTCGTAGAGCAGGACCAGGCGGCCGAAGGCAATGTCGGCGCCGTCCCGGGCCACGCTGGCCGAGGTGGCCGCCGCGAACGGGGCCAGTTTCTTCGGCGCGGGCACGTCCTCAAAGGAAAACTCCGCCCGCAGGGCCGCCTGATCATCCAGGCCGGCCTGGAACGCGGCCCGCACCACACCGAACACGGCTGACGCCCGCTCATCATCACCCGGCAGCGCCTCGCCGGGCCCCGGATTAGGCCGCACAGGCCGGTCAGCCGATCTCATATAGAGAGCGTATGCCGCGCCCGCTGGTCCCTCATGCAGGTTTCGGCGCCAATGCCGTGGTTAACGGGCTTTATCCGGCGCGGAAAAGGCGTCATGCCGCCCGGCCGGAATGACGCGGCACGGCCGTGGACAGCGGTGCTTCCCGCGGCGCGAAGCCCACGATCAGGGCGATTCCGCACTCACTGCAAGCCCATTCCGGGCAATGCCCGTCCGGGGAGTCGGGGCAGCTTCCCGCTTCGTCGTGGAACTGCTCGAACAACTGCTCCCCAGCGCATTCGGGACAGTACCAAGGCATTTGGCTCATGTGCCGGTTCCCTCCTTAGGCGCGACTTCATGGGGGCTGGACTTGATATTGACACGGGGGTACGACAAGCCGCGGGACGTTGCCCGGCGTGTCCGGCAACTGCGCCAACCACCGAACCGGGTGTGAGACGATCCCAGTGTGCCCGCCAAGGATTCACCGTTTCTGCGTGCTTGCCGCCGGGAGCCGGTGCCGTACACCCCGGTCTGGTACATGCGGCAGGCCGGCCGGTCGCTGCCGGAGTACAAGCGGGCCCGGGCGGGCGTGCCCATGCTGGAGTCGTGCACCCGGCCCGACCTGATCACCGAGATCACCCTGCAGCCGGTGCGCCGCTTTCCGGTGGACGCGGCCGTCTTGTTCAGCGACATCGTGGTCCCGCTCAAGGCCATCGGGGTCGGCGTCGACATCAAGCCCGGGGTCGGCCCGGTGCTCGACCACCCGGTCCGCCGCGTCGAGGACCTGGCGTCGCTGCGCCCGCTGGAGCCCGGTGACGTGCCGTACGTTTCCGAGGCGGTGTCGTCCCTGGTGGCAGACTTGAAGGACACCCCGCTGATCGGCTTCGCGGGCGCCCCGTTCACGCTCGCCTCCTACCTGGTCGAGGGAGGCCCGTCCCGGCACCACGACAAGACCCGGGCCCTGATGTACGGCGAACCGGACCTGTGGCACGCCCTGATGTCGCGGCTGACCGCCATCGCGACCTCATTCCTGGAGATCCAGGTCGCTGCCGGGGTGTCCGCGGTTCAGCTGTTCGACTCCTGGGTCGGCGTGCTGGCGCCGGCCGACTACCGGGAGTTCGTGCTCCCGTACACCAGCCGGATCTTCGGCGCGCTGGCCGCCCACGACGTGCCCCGCATCCATTTCGGGGTCGGCACCGGCGAACTGCTCGGCGTCCTGCGCGAGGCCGGCGCCGACGTGGTCGGCGTGGACTGGCGCGTCCCCCTGGATGAGGCCGCCACCCGGGTCCCGCCCGGCACCGCCCTGCAGGGCAACCTGGATCCGGCCACCCTGCTAGCTCCCTGGGACGTCGTGGCCGCCCGCGCCCGCGACGTCCTGCGCCGCGGCCAGAGCGCCGAGGGCCACATCTTCAACCTGGGCCACGGCGTGCTGCCCGACACCGACCCCGACCAGCTGGCCCGCCTCACCGACCTGGTTCACGAAGTGAGCTCAGCGCCTCGCTGAACGTCTCGGTGGACTGGGCACCGGACACGCCCACGCGGTCGTCCAGGACGAAGAACGGGACACCCCGGATGCCGATCTGCTGGGCCAGCTGCTCGTCGGCGCGAACCTGCTCGGTGTAGTCGTCGCTGCTGAGCACCTGCTTGACGTCCTCGGGGTCAAGCCCGGCGCTGACGGCGATGGCGCCGAGGACGTCGGGGTCGAAGATGTCGGCCGCGTCGCCGAAGTAGGCCTGGTAGATCGCGTCCAGCAGGCGGTGCTGGAAGCCCTGGTCGTGGCCCAGCTGCAGGACCCGGTGAACGTCGAAGGTGTTGCCGAGGGGGCGCTCGGGGTTGAACGGCAGGCCCTCGGCCCGGGCCAGCCCGCCCACCTGGCCTTCGGCCGCCTCGGCCTCGGCCGGGGACAGCTGATACTTGGTGGCCAGCATCTCCAGGATCGGCATCGTCTGCCCGGGCGGCCAGGTCGGGTCGAGCTCGAACGAGTGGTAGGCCACCCCAACCTCGTCCCGGCCGTCGAAACCCGCCAGCGCCTTCTCGAAGCGAGCCTTGCCCAGATAGCACCAGGGGCAGACCACATCGCTCCAGATATCGACCTGCATATCCCTAACCATAGGCTTGGACGGTGAGCAATCCGCATGTGGCCATCATCGGGGGTGGCATCGCCGGGCTCGCCGCGGCGTACTTCCTGCGCGACGAGCCGGCCCGGGTCACGGTGCTGGAGGGGTCGCCCCGGCTGGGCGGCAAGCTGACCGCCTCCGAGGTGGCCGGGGTGCCGGTGGACGCGGGCGCGGAAGCGCTGTTGCGGCGCCGGCCCGAGGGCACCGGGCTGATCAGCGACGTGGGGCTGGACGGTGAGCTGGTGCTGCCCGGCACCACCGCCTCCGGGATCTGGAGCCGGGGTGGCCTGCACCCGCTCCCGCCCCGGCAGTTCATGGGCGTGCCCGCCGACCTGGACGCGCTGGCCGGCAGCGGTGTGCTGTCGCCGGACGGGCTGTCCCGGGCCCGGCAGGACCTCGACCTGCCCGCCACCGCCCGCGACGGTGACGTGGCGGTGGCCGCCTACGTCGGGGCCCGGTTCGGGCCCGAACTGGTCGACCGCCTGGTCGACCCGCTCCTCGGCGGGGTGTACGCGGGCCGGTCGGAGCAGCTGTCGTTCGAGGCCACTCTGGGCCCGCTGGCCGCCGCGGCCGGGTCGCACCGGGCCCTGTCCGAGGCCGCGGCGTCGGTGCTGCCCCCGCCCGCCCCGGCCCGGCCGGGACAGCCACCAGCTCCCCGCCCCGCGGTATTCACCACGCTGGCCAGCGGCCTGGGCGCGCTGCCCGCGGCCGTGGCCGCGGCGTCCGGGGCCACCGTCCGGACCCGGGCCACGGTCCGGGACCTGGCCCGCACCGCCACCGGCTGGCGGCTGACCGTGGGGTCGGCCGCGGACCCGGAGTTCATCGAGGCCGACGCGGTGGTGCTGGCCCTGCCCGCGCGGCCCGCGTCCCGGCTGCTGAGCGGGGTGGCCGGGGCATCCGCGGCCGCCGCCGGGCTGGCCGCGATCGAGTACGCCAGCATGGCCATTGTCACCCTGGCCTACCCGCGGTCCCGCTTCCCGGCGGCCCAGGGGCCCGCCGCCCAGGCCCGCAGCGGATACCTGATCCCCGCGGTCGAAGGCCGGGCGGTCAAGGCCGTGACCTTCTCCACCATCAAGTGGCCGCACCTCGCGACCGGGGACGACCCGATCGACATCGTCCGCTGCTCGATCGGCCGGATCGGCGAGGAGAGCGTGCTCCAGCGCGACGACCCCGACCTGATCGCGCTGGCCACGGCCGAACTGGCCGAGGAGACCGGAGCCCAGGGCGCGCCGGTGGACAGCCGGGTCACCCGCTGGGGCGGCGGCCTGCCCCAGTACACGGTGGGGCACCGGGACCGGGTGGCCACGATCCGGGCCGGGGTGGCCGCCCAGCCGGGCCTGGCCGTGTGCGGGGCCGCCTACGACGGCATCGGCATCCCCGCCTGCATCGGTACCGCGCGCGGGGCGGCGGACGCGATCCGCCGTTATCTCAAGGAGATGGCATGACCGACAATGAAGCCATGACTTCCACCGACGCGGCGGCCCGGCCCAAGGCCCGGGATCTGAACGAGCAGATCCGGTACACAATGTGGTCGGTGTTCCGGGTCGCCAACCTGACCGCGCTGGACGACCCGGCGCTGGGCGGTGGCCGCGACAGCCTGGCCCGCGAGGTCACCGACCTGCTCGACCAGGCCGCGGGCAAGGACACCGTCACCCGCGGCTGCTACGACGTGCAGGGCCTGCGCGCCGACGCCGACTACATGTTCTGGTGGCACGCGGCGTCCCCCGATGACCTGCAGGAGATCTACGCCAGATTCCGCCGCACCCGGCTCGGCCGGGCCAGCGAGCCGGTCTGGTCGGCCATGGCACTGCACCGCCCGGCCGAGTTCAACAAGGGTCACATCCCGGCCTTCCTGGCCGAAGAGGAGCCGTGCAACTACGTCAGCGTGTACCCGTTCGTGCGGTCCTACGAGTGGTACCTGATCGACCCGGCCGAACGCCGCCGCCTGCTGGCCCAGCACGGCATGATGGCCCGCGAGTACCCCGACGTCCGGGCCAACACGGTGGCCAGCTTCTCGCTGAACGACTACGAGTGGATCCTGGCCTTCGAAGCCGACGAACTGCACCGCATCGTCGACCTCATGCGCCACCTGCGCGGCGCCGAGGCGCGCCGTCACACCCGGGTCGAGATCCCGTTCTTCACCGGCCGCCGCAAGCCGGCCCGGGAACTGATCGCCGCCCTGCCGTAGAGCTCGTCACCATGCCCGATGATCTGAGAGTCAACAGCTGGCTGGTGATCCCGGCCGGTGAGCTGCACGAGCGGTTCTCCCGCTCCTCCGGTCCCGGCGGGCAGGGCGTGAACACCGCCGACACCCGGGTCGAGCTGTCCTTCGACGTGGCCCGGTCGCGCGCGCTCCCCGAATACGCCCGGGTCCGGGCCCTGGACAACCTGGGCGGCCGGGTCAGCGAGGACGGCGTGCTCACCGTGGTCGCCTCCGAGCAGCGCAGCCAGCTGCTGAACCGGCGGGCGGCCCAGGGCCGGATGGCCAACCTGATCCGGGAGGCGATCGCGCCGCCGGCCGCGGCCCGGGTGCCGACCCGGCCCAGTCGCCGGGCCAAGGAACGGCGGGTGGCCGACAAACGGCGCCGCAGCGCCGTCAAGCGGAACCGCCGGGTCAATCCCGGCGACGAATGATCACAGTGCCGTCTGCAGCGCCGTCCATAGGGCCGGGACGCTGACCACGATCGCTTCCTGGGTGGAGCGGGCGATCACCACCACCGCCTCGACGTCCGGCGAGGGGTTCTCCTCCCGGTGCGGCACGTGCGGCGGTACCCAGACGTAGTCGCCGGGATTGGTCTCCAGCCGGGTGATCTCGCCGCTGCCCGGGTCGCGGAACACGAACACCGGGTGCCCCGAGACCACGTAGATCCCGGTTTCGGACTCGCCGTGGTGGTGGTCTCCCGAGGACGCGCCGGGCCCGACCACGGTGCGGCCCATCCACAGCTCCCGGGCCCCGACCAGATCGCCGGAGATGGCCGCCGATCGCTGCATGCCCGTGGTCTGGGCCGTGCCGCCGGACAGGTCCCCGTCCCGAATCACCCGCAGCTCACTCATGTAGCCAGCTTAATGAGTCGGAAGTGTCCGGGCCTGGTGCGATACTCAGGGCATGCTGCCGGAGGCGACGTGGGATCAGCTGGTCGGGCGGGACGGCGAGTTCGCCCGCATGCGGACCCTGCTCGACGACGCCACCTCGCGCCAGGCGGTGGTCGCGCTGATCAGTGGCGACGCCGGCGTGGGCAAGACCCGGCTGGTGACCGAGGTGGTCCGGCAGGCCACCGCCGAGGGTTTCATCGTGCTGTCCGGGCACTGCGCCGAGCTGGGTGAGAGCGTCCCCTACCTGCCGCTGGCCGACGCGCTGCGCAACGCCACCCAGGCGCCGGGCACGGCGTCCCGGCTGCTGGACGCGCTGGCCAGCCGTCCGGTGCTGAACCGCCTGCTGCCCGAGGGGGAGACCCAGGCCACCGCCGAGGCCGAGTCCCGGGGCATGGCCCGGCAGCAGATGTTCGGCGCGGTGCTGGGGCTGATCGGTGAGCTGGCCGCCGCCACCCCGGTGCTGCTGGTGTTCGAGGATCTGCACTGGGCCGACGCGTCAACCCGCGATCTGCTGACCTTTCTGTGCCGGGTGCTGCGCACTGAGCGGGTAGCCCTGGTCGGTACCTACCGCACCGACGACCTGCACCGGCGGCATCCGCTGCGGCCGGTCACCGCTGAGCTGCAGCGCCTGCCCAGCGTCACCCCGATCCGGCTCGGCCCGCTGACGCCGGGCGCGCTGGCCGAGCACCTCACTGCCCTGGCCGCCCTGCACCACGACGACCTGGACGCGGTCGAGCTGAACAACATCATCAGCCGCGCGGAGGGCAACGCCTACTACGCCGAGGAACTGCTGGCCGCGCTGGGCAGCGGCGGAGGCCGCAGCTCCGGCGCGTCCGGCGCCCTGCCCGAGGACCTGGCCGCGCTGCTGCTCAGCCGGGTCGAGCGGCTCAGCGACGCGGCCCAGCGGGTGCTGCGGGCCACGGCCGTGGCCGGCCGCCGGGCCGACGACGACCTGGTCCGGGCGGCCAGCGGGCTGCCGCTGCCCGAGTACGAGGACGCGATCCGCGAGGCCGTCACCCAGCAGCTCCTGGTCCCGGACGGCGCCGACGGCTATTCGTTCCGGCATGCGCTGCTGCGCGAGGCCGTCGAGGCCGACCTGCTGCCCGGCGAACGGACCCGGCTGCACGGGGTGCTGGCCGGTCTGCTGGCCGGCCAGGAGCAGCGGACGTCCCGGCCCGGTATCGCGGCCGAGCTCGCGCACCACTACCTGGCCAGCCACGACATCCCCGGCGCGTTCGCCGCCTCGGTCCGGGCCGGAGCCGAGGCCGAGCGGCTGGGCGCCCCGGCCGAGGCCCACCGCCACTACGACCAGGCCCTCGGCCTGTGGGAACGGATCCCGGACCCGGAGGAACGGGCCGGGATGTCCCGGGGGAAGCTGGCCCTGGAGTCCGCCCGCAGCGCCGCCGCCAGCGGCGACGTGTCCCGGGCCGTCCACCAGTTGCGGTCGCTGTGGTCGGTCGTCCGCACCGGGAACGACCCGAAGCTGGCCGTGCGGGCCGGTGAGCGGCTGGCCTACTACCTGTTCCAGGCCGACTCCTACGAGCAGGTCGACGAAGCCGCCCAGGTGGCCCGGGCCTCGATCGACCTGCTGCCGGAGGACCCGCCCACCTGGGAACGGGCCCGGGCCATCGCCACCTACGCCAGCACCCTGATGGCCATCGGCTTCCGCGACGAAGAGGCGGCCGAGTGGGCCGAGCGCGCCCGGGCCGCCGCCCGCGCCGCCGACTCGCCCTGGGTCGAGGCCGACGCCCTGGTCACGCTGGGCAACGTGGCCAAACGGGAAGGGCGCGACGACGAGGCCATCGAGCTGTTCACCGCCGCCCACGAGCAGGCCCGCAAGGCCAAGGTGCTGGGGGTTGAGCTGCGGGCGGCCACCATCTTGTCCCGCGCCCACCTGGAGCGCGGCGAACTGGCCGACTCGGCCCGGGTCGCTCACGAAGGGGTGCGCCGGTCCGACCAGGCCGGGCTGAGCCTGGCCCCCTACGGCCTGGATGTGCAGCACCTGCACTTCCAGGCCCACTACGCCAAGGGCGACTGGGACCACGCCCAGCAACTGGCCAACGGCTGGTCGATCCGGGTCGCCACGCTGCCCGAGGCGATCTTGTCGGCCATGGCCCTGTTCGTCGATGTGGCCCGGGGCAACACGGTCGCGGCCGAGCGCCGGATCTGGCTGGAGCCGCTGTGGGATCGGGACAAGCTGTGCGGCTACATGGCCCGGGCCATGTACGCCGAGCAGGCCCTGTGGCAGGGCGATACCGGACTGGCCGTGGCCGAAGCCGAGGCCACGATCGCCCTGGACTGGGAGGAACACTACGGCTTCGCGCCGTCGGTCATCCGCCCCGCCGCGGTCGGGGTCAGCGCGCACGCCGACCGGGCCGCCCAGGCCCGGGCGGCCGGCGACACGGCCCGGGCCGAGGCTGAAGTCGAGGCGGCCCGGGTGATGCTGGCTCAGGCCCATGAGGGCGCATCGGCCTCGTTCCGCCCGCGGGCCGTGCTCGGGCCCGAGGGCCAGGGCTGGCTGGCCCGGGCCGAAGCCGAGTACCGGCGCGCGCAGGGCCAGAACGACCCGGACGCCTGGCGGGCGGTGCTGGACGCGTTCGGCCCGGCGTTCGTGTATGACACGGCCCGGACCCAGTGGCGGCTGGCCGAGGCCCTGGCCGAAGCCGGTGACCGCGCGGCCGCCCAGGAGCAGTGGGACCAGGCCGCCGCCATCGCGGACCGGCTGCGGGCCGCGCCGCTGCGGGCTGCCCTGACCGGCCTGGCCCGCCGGGCCCGGCTCACCGACCACCGCGCCCAGCCCCGGGCCAGCCTGGCTCCGGCGACCGGAGCACCCGACGGGACCGGGGCCTCGCTGTCCGCCCTGACCACCCGGGAGCGTGAGGTTCTGCGCCTGATCGCGGCCGGCCGCAGCAACCGGGAGATCGGCGCTGAGCTGTTCATCTCGGCCAAGACGGCCAGCGTGCACGTCTCCAACATCCTGGGCAAACTCGGCGTGGCCAGCCGCACCGAGGCGGCCGCCATCGCCCACCGCGAGGACATCGCCCGCACGGCCTAGCCCCCACGCAAACCAGCCGCTGGGCAAAATAGTCGAAACCCTGGCCAATCCGGCCCGCGATCGGCTCCGAACCACCGGTATGAGCGGATACGCGCCCTCGGTCACCGTGGAGCCACTCCGGCTGGCCGCGGGCCTGACCCTGCTCGGTCCCGATCCAGGCCAGCCGGCCGGGGACCAGTTCCTGGTCCGCCGGGGCGACGGGCAGATTGTCCCGCTCGCTCAGCTGCCGTACCTGGTCACCATGGCCGTGGCCGAGGCCGTCATGGCCACCGGGGCGCTGGGCCGCGGCGTCAGCGCGGACCTGGTCGCCGCCCAGGTGAACGACGGGACCGGTCACGAGATCACCGCCGCCACCGTCCGCTCCCTGGTGGCCAGCCAGCTGGCTCCGCTCGGCGTGGTGGTCGCCGGGACGCCGGCCCCAGCTCCAGCTCCAGCCCCGGCTCCGGCTCCGGCGGTGATCTCAGCTCCAGACCCGGCTCCAGGCCCGGCCGTGACCACCGGCGCCCGGCCCCAACGCCGGCCCCGGAGGCGCACCCTCGCGCTCAGCGGGGCCGCCGTGCTGGCCACCGCGGCCGGGGCGACGCTGGCGGTGGTGATGATCGCCCGCACCGGATCGGACTCCGCGCCCGCCCCGGCCGACCAGGTCCGGGCCGCGGCCTGGGTCACCCAGCAGGTGAGCCCGGGCACGGTACTGTCCTGCGACCCGGCCATGTGCGGCTTGCTGCGCCGGGACGGCTTCGCGGCCGCGCGGCTGAAGACGCTCGGCCCGGGCACCCGCGATCCGCTCGGCTCGGCGGTGGTGATCGCCACCCCGGCCGTGCGGAATGAGTTCGGCACCCGCCTGGCCACCGACTACGCGCCGGGCCTGATCGCGAGCTTCGGCTCCGGGTCCTCCCGGGTCGAGGTACGGGCGATCGCGTCCGGCGGCGGTGCGGGCTACCCGGCCGCCCTCGGCGCCCAGCACGCCGCGCTCGCCTCCGCGGGCCGGCAATTGCTGCAGAACCAGACCGTCCGGGCCTCACCGTCGGCCAGCGCCGCCCTGCTGGCGGGCCGCGTCGACCCCCGCCTGCTGGCCGTGGTGTCGGTGCTGTCGTCCCAGCTGACCGTGAAGCTGGAGGCGTTCGGTGACCCGGCCCCCGGGGCCGGTCCCGCCGCCCCGCTGCGCAGCGCCGAGCTCAGCGCCACTTCGGCGGGCGGCCGGGCGGCGATCTTGTCCTTCCTGGACGCCCAGCGTGGCACCTACCGGCCCGACCTGATGGCGGCCCGCCACACCACCGGCGGTCAGCCGGTGGTGGCCCTGCGGTTCGACGTTCCCGCGCCGCCGCCCATCCCGTAACCGGCCGGTGCTGCGGACCAGGGCAGGCGGCTAGCTCAGCGGGCCGAAGAACGCGGTCAGGTCGGCGGCCAGCAGATCGGGTGCCTCGTGCGGGGCGAAGTGCCCACCGCGCGGCATTTCGGTGTAGCGGGTCACGCGGTAGGCCCGCTCGGCCCAGCGGCGCGGCGGCTGGCTCAGGTCCTTGGGGAACACCGCCACCGCGGTCGGCACCTCGACCCGGGTGACCCGCCCGGTCAGGCCCTGCCGGTACTCGTAGTACGGCCGGAACGAGGTCGCGATGCAGTCCGAATGCCAGTACAGCGAGGCCTGGGTCAAGATCCAGTCGTCGCTGAACACCGCGGACAGGTCCGGGCCGTGGTCACTCCAGGCCCAGTACTTCTCCGCCAGCCAGGCCAGCAACCCCGCCGGTGAGTCGGACAAACCGTAGGCCAGGGTCACCGGCCGGGTCATCTGCTGGTGCTGGTAAGCGCCTTCGTCCCGGTCCCAGCGGGCACCGGCCGCCAGGTACTCGCGCTCGGCGGCGGTCAGCGTGGCCGGATCGTAGGCGGGCGGGTCGGCCACCGACAGCACGTGGATGCCGGCCACCGCCTCGGGGTGGGCCTCGCCCAGCCGGGCGGTGAGGCCGGACCCCAGATCACCGCCGTGCGCACCGTACCGGGTGAAGCCCAGCTCGTCGTGCATCAGCCGGTGCCACAGCTCGTGCGTGGGCACCGGGCCGGGCAGCGTGCCCGGTTGCGGGCTGAACGGGAAGCCCGGCAGGCAGGGCACGATCACGGTGAACGCACCGGCCGGATCGCCACCCCAGGCCGCCGGCGCGGACAGCCGCCGGGCCAGTCCGATCAGCTCCAGGAAGCTGCTGGGCCAGCCGTTGGTGAGGACCAGGGGCAGCCGCCCGGTCGCGCCCGCCGGCCCGGCTGGCTCCGCGTCGAAGCGCAGGTAGTACAGCGGCCGGTCCGCGCCGGCCAGGTCCGCCACGTACCAGGGGAGAGCGTTGATCTCGGCCTCGTGCCGGCGCCAGTCGTAGCCGGACGCCCAGTAGCTGACCAGTCGCCGCAGCCAGGCCGGGTCGGGACCCGCGGCCCAGGCGCCGCCCGCGACCGGCGGGTACGGCTCGGCCCAGCGGGTGGCCCGCAGCCGGTCGCGCAGCCCGGCCAGGTCCTGGTCCGGGACCGAGATGACCGATCCGGCGATCACGGTCACCGGGCCGGAGCCAGGGCGGCCATGATCTCGGCGGCGCGGGCCACCGCGGCGGCGTGGTCGACGTCGGGCGAGCCGATCAGCGGGTCCCAGTTCAGGTCGTAGAAAAGCTCGGTCACCCCGCGCTCGGCCAGCCAGTCGGTGTCGGCCCGGATCTGGTCGTAGGAGCCGGACAGCAGCCGCCGCTCACCGCGGCTGTTCCTGGCCTCCTCACCGGCCCGGACCACGCCCCGGCAGACGATCCGGACCCGCTCCGGGTCCCGGCCGGCCTCGGTCGCGGCGGCCCGCACGATCTTGATGTCGTCGGCGATGCGGGTCAGGTCGGCCCGGCTCGACGTCATCCAGCCGTCGGCGATCCGGCCGGCCCGCTCCATGGCCGGGCGGGCCATGCCGCCCAGGATGATCGGCGGCCCGGGCCGCTGGACCGGGGTGGGCTGCTGGCGGCCGGCTGGAACCGAGTAGAACTCGCCCTCGAAGCGGCTGAGGCCGTCCGGCCCGGGGTTCCACAGCGCCTGCAGCGCGGCCACGTACTCACCGGCCCGGGACCCGCGCCGCGCCATCGCCGCGCCCACCAGCTCGAACTCCTCCGGCAGCCAGCCGATGCCCAGGCCCAGGTCCAGCCGGCCGCCGGACAGCACATCCACCGTGGTGGCCTGCTTGGCCAGGTACCCGGGGGAGACGAACGGCAGGTTGACCAGGGCCACCCCCAGCCGGATCTGAGTCGTCCCGGCGGCCAGGAAGCCCAGGCTGACCAGAGGGTCCAGCACGCTGGCGTAGACGGGCTCCATCGGCGTGCTCTCCGGCACCAGCAGCCGCTGGAACGTCCACAGTGACGCGTAGCCCGCCTCTTCGGCCAGCGAACCGAAACTGGCCAGGTCCCGCGGGGTGGCCCAGGTGCCCGACACCGGTGCTCCGAAACCAATCTGCATGCCCCACACCCTAGACAGCGACCCAGGCCTCGCTGCGCTCCCATAGGGTCCGGGCCAGTTCCGGGGTGGCCACCCGGCTCGGATCGGCCTCGTGGGAGTTGATGTAGAAGCGCCCCGTCGTCCCGGCCAGCTCGGGCGCGGTGGCGCAGTACACCGAGGTGCTCGCGCCCTGCCCGGTGGTCAGCATCCGGCGGGTCAGCAGCGGCCGGACCGGCCATGGCACCCGCCGCCAGATGTCGGAGGCGACCACGCCCGGGTGCAGGGCGTAGGTGGAGATGCCGCGCCCGGCCGCCCGGCGGCCCAGCTCCTGGCTGAACAGCACATTGGCCAGCTTGGACACCGCGTACTCCGGCAGCCCGGTCAGGTGCCGGGTGCGCCGCCGCACCGCCTCGAAGTCGATGCCGGGGGCGTTGTAGTGCGCGTCGCTGGACACCGTCACCACCCGGGCCGGGGCGCTGGCCGCCAGCCGGTCCAGCAACGCGGTGGTCAGCGCGAAATGACCGACATGATTTATCCCGAACATCAACTCGAACCCGTCCCGGGTGAGCCCGCGCTGTCCCGCCACCCCGGCGTTGTTGACCAGCACGTGCAGGGGCTCGTCCCGGGCCAGGTAATCCGCGGCGCAGGCCCGGACCGAATCCAGGTCGGCCAGGTCCAGCGGCACGTAGCCGACCTGGTCGTTGCCGGTTTCGGCGCTGATCGCGGCCACCGCCGCCTCGCCCTTGACCCGGGACCGGCAGGCCAGATGGACCCGGGCGCCCTGGCCCGCCAAGCTCCGGGCCGCGGCCAGCCCGATCCCGGTGTTGCCGCCGGTGATGAGGACGGTCCTTCCCGCCAGGTCACTCATGGCCCGAGACCTCCAGCTGGCCCAGGACCCCCGCCGCGACCTCCTGGGCACAGCCCCAGGACAGGGTGACCCCGGCGCCGCCGTGGCCGTAGTTGTGCCAGAGCACCCGGCCTCCGGTCAAGGGCTCGGCCCCCAGCCGGACCTCGGGCCGGGCCGGGCGCAGACCGACCCGGTGGGCCAGCACCTCGGCGTCCCGGACCCGCGGTTCGATCAGCGCGCAGCCGGCGATGATCCGCTCGGCCACCTCCGGCCGGGGTCCGGTGTCCCAGTCGCCGTCGGCCATGGTGCCGCCCAGCACCACGAAGTCCTGGTGCGGGAACAGGTAGCTGACCGCGGGCGGCGGGTAGCTGTGGTCGACGTAGAACTCCTCGATCCCCGGGTTGGCGATGATCACGACCTGGCCCCGGATCGGGTGCACGGCCGGATCGGGTACCAGGTCCCGGGCCGCCACCCCGGTGCAGTTGACGATCACGGGCGCCCCCTGCGCATCGTCGGTCACTTCGGCGAGCGATGTGATGGGATTCACGTCGATTTTTACTCCGGCCCGCTCGAGCCGGGCGGTGAGGTACTCCAGGTACACCGGCATCGCGACCACCGGGGCGGTGTAATACCAGCCCGCGACGAAGCCTGGCGGCAGCTCGTCGCCTCGGCAAGGCCGCAGGTCACCGACCAGGTCGAGCCAGGCCGCAGGCTCAGCGGGGTGCCGGGACAGTTCCCGCCCGCGCCGGGACCTGATGCCGCTGGCCGGGTCGGCCGCCAGCGCCCGGAAGGCCGCCAGCCCGGTCCGGGCCCAGGCCCGGGTCCGGTCGGGCGGCCCGCAGTTCACCGGGCCCCATACGGCCCCGGCCACCGCCGACGTCGTCGCCCCCGGCGGGCTCGCGGTCCGCACGCCCACCCGCAGGCCCGCTTCGGCCAGGGTGGTGGCCGTGGTCAGGCCGACGACCCCGGAGCCAAGCACTTGCACGTCGAATTCGCTGCCGCTGGTCACGGATCCGACGTTATTTGATCCACGCTCGGGGATTAATAGGCTGTTCACTGACGCATCGGCCGGTTTGCCATGCCCCGATCCACCCACCGAGGTAGACAGGGAGGACCGGGCCTACTGCCGTGGGCCCGGGCAGCCGGACCGCACAACCACCCATCACTGCGCGAAGGGGGATGATGAGCGACCGGCCTAAAGCAGGCATCGAGCTGAATTCGGTGCAAGTGGTCGCGAGTATGGCCGCCGCCGTGACCGGCGCGATCCTGACGTCCTATCTCGGGGACGGCGGGACGATTCTGGGCACTGCCGTCGGGAGCGGGGCCAGCACCGCTGGCTTCGCGGTGTACAAGCACTACCTGGTGCGGACCAAGGAAAAGGTCGCACCGGTGATCGTGGAGCACGCCCGCCAGTGGACGCCGACCGGCTCAGTGGCCACCGACCAGAACCCGACCCGGGCCGACGCCGTCGGCCGAGCCGGGGGGCCCGCCGCACCCGATGCGACCCGGGTGGACCGCGCCGTCGGCTACCCGAACGGGAACGGCCGCACCGGTAATGGCCAGCCCGTCACTCACGCCGACTGGGAGCAGGCCCGGCGCACCGCCCCGGGCTGGGCCGAGCCGACCCGGGCCGAGACCGGCTGGAGCCCGGACGCGACCCGCCAGGACGCCGGGCGGACCCGCCAGGACCAGCTGAGTGCGGACGCCACCCGTTTCGACCTGCCGGTCACCCGGCAGGACGCCGCTCCGACCCGGCACGATGCCGCTGCGACCCGGACCGCCCGTTACGGCACGGTCCAGCTGGGTGACGGCGGCGGCAACGGCAACGGCTCCACCGGCTCGGGCGGCCCCGGATCTGGCCGGCACGGCCGCTCCGGCGGCCTGGCCGGATGGCTGTCCAGCCGCCCGCGCTGGGTGCTGACCGTGGGCAGCGCGGCCGCGGTGTTCATCGTCGTGATGGTGGTCATCACCGTGATCGAGCTGGGCACGGGCAAGCCGATCGACGCCAGCGTGTGGGGCCGGCACCAGACCGGCACCACCCTGGGCGGCGGCCACAGTACGACCGCGACGCCGTCCACCACGCCCACGCCCAGCAACTCGGCGACGCCGACCCAGAGTCCGACCAGCCAGGGCGTCCAGCAGAACCAGAGCACGGCCCCGTCCGGCGGGGCCGGCACCGGGGCTCCCACGCCCAGCTCGGTGCCGACGGTGGGGGCGACCCCGACCGTCAAGGCCCCGGCCAGCATCGGCGCCTCCGCGCCCGGGTAACCACCCGGCCGCCGTACGACCCGAAGCCCCTGGCACCTCCACGTGCCAGGGGCTTTGCCGTGGCCGGGCCGTCATCCGTGATTGCACACTAATCAACGTCTTCCCCCGCTGGTTACCGGTCCGTAAACTCCCGGTTCAGGGCCGGACAGCTGGTTTGCCTAAGGTCCTGCGTGCAACATTCCCCCGGCCACCCGGCCCGTCGTGTGGAGGTTTGCGTGACCGACCAGGAAGAACCCAGCGGCAGGGAGACCGGCAGCCAGCCCAGCCGGCGGGCCTTCATGGTCGGCGGCGCCGCGCTCGGCGCCTTCGGGGCCCTGTCCGGGCGGCGCGGCACCGGGCTGTCCAGCGCCCAGGCCCGGCTGCTGAACAAGATCACTGCCACCTCCGCGGCCAGCAACGCGTCGCTGAGCGACATCAAGCACGTGGTCATCCTGATGCAGGAGAACCGGTCGTTCGACCACTACTTCGGCACGCTGTCCGGCGTGCGCGGCTTCTCCGATCCGGACGCGGCGACCCAGACCGTGGGCGGCCAGACGTACCCGGTGTTCGACCAGTTCGGCTACCAGCCCGGCACCGGCGTGGACCCGTCCGGCTATATGCAGCCGTTCCATCTGCTCAGCAACCCGCCCCTGGAAGACGGCCAGACCACCAACGACATCACCCACTCCTGGGGCCCGCAGCACCAGAGCTGGAACAACGGCCGGATGGACCAGTTCATGGCCGCGCATCTGGCCGCCGACGGCACGGAGAACGGCCCGGTCACCATGGGCTACTTCACCCGCTCGGACCTGGCCTTCTACTACGCGCTGGCCGACGCCTTCACGATCTGCGACAACTACCACTGCTCGGTGCTCGGCCCGACCGACCCCAACCGGCTGATGGGCATGAGCGCCACCATCGACCCGGCCGGGGCCCACGGTGGCCCGGTGGTGCAGACGTTCTCCAACCGGCTGGCCGAGTACGGCAAGCTCAGCTGGGAGACCATGCCTGAGCGGCTGCTGGCCGCCGGGGTGAGCTGGAAGGTCTATAACGACCCGACCGGCCTGATCGGGCTCAGCCCGCTGCCCTACTTCAAGGCCTACAACAACCCGTTCTCGGTCACCGGCTTCGAGCTGGTGTCAAAGGGGCTGACCCCGGTCTATCCGTCCTCGTTCGCCGCTGACGTCAAGTCCGGCAAGCTGCCGTCGGTGTCGTGGATCATCTCGCCGCTGGCCGAGTGCGAGCACCCGGCCGCGCCGCCGGAGTACGGCGAGTACCTGGTTCAGCAGGTGCTGAACACGCTGGTGTCCAACCCCGAGGTGTGGGCCCAGACCGTGTTCCTGGTCATCTACGACGAGAACGGTGGCTTCTTCGATCACGTGGCCCCGCCCACCGCGCCGGCCGGGACCGCGGGGGAGTACCTGACCGGCACGCTGCCGTCGGCCGCGGCCGGCATCGCCGGGCCGATCGGGCTCGGCTTCCGTACTCCGGCCCTGGTCATCTCCCCGTTCAGCCGGGGCGGCTACGTGGCCTCGCAGACCTTCGACCACACCTCGACGCTGCGGCTGATCGAGACGCTGTTCGGGGTGGAGGTGCCCAACCTGTCCGCCTGGCGGCGCAGCGTCACCGGTGACCTGACCAGCGCCCTGGCCCTGGCCAACCCGCCCGACACCAGCGTCCCGGCACTGCCCGCCACCTCGCTGGGCGACACCACCGTGGCCGAGCAGGCGGTGCTCAACGCCCTGGCCGGCACGCTGGACGTGGGCATCCCGTACCCCCTGCCAACCACGAACTCGATGCCGTCCCAGGAGACGACCCCGCACCGCCCGCCGGTACCGAACTGACAGACTGGGCCCCGTGGAACTCTCACCCGACGCCTGGCGCAAGCTCCACGAGGTCTCGACCGCCAGTCTCACCAGCGAGCTGCTCAAGCTCGGTTTCCGCAACACGTTCATGGCCGGGATCCGGCCGCTGCGGCCGGGCCAGCGGATGGTGGGCTACGCCTTCACCCTGCGCTACGTCCCCGCTCGCGAGGACCTGGACTTCCAGGTCGAGTACGACAACTGGACCAACCCGCAGCGGGTCGCGGTCGAGACCGTCGGGCCGGACCAGGTCCTGGTCATCGACGCCCGCGGCCAGCTCGGGGCGGCGTCGCTGGGCCACATCCTGGCCACCCGCCTGATGGTGCGGGGCGCCGCGGGCCTGGTCACCGACGGCGCCCTGCGCGACTCTCCGGCCATCGCCACCCTGGACTTCCCGTCCTACGCGGCCGGTGCCCACGGCACCACCAGCTCGGTGCTGCACCACCCGGCTGACTTCGGCCTCCCCATCGGCTGCGGCGGAGTCCTGGTCGAGCCAGGCGATGTCCTGGTCGGCGACGCCGAGGGCGTGGTCGTGATCCCGGCCTACGTCGCCGAGGACGTCGCCACCCGCACCTGGGACCGCGACCAGCTCGAGTCTTGGCTCCAGCACCGGGTCGCCGACGGCGCCAGCATCCGCGGCACCTACCCCCCGGACGAGGACACCAGGACCGAATACCGCCGCGAGACCGGCCGCGGCTGACCCAGCTGTATCAGCCTGGCCACCGCTCTCCTCCGCACAGGTAACAGTGCAAGGAGGGTGGCATGATGCGCCGTTCCGCAGGCCTGCTGCTGCTCGGTCACTTCGTCCCGGTTCACGACGGCGGTTCAGCGTGGAAAGAATCTGCGGCTAGGTCACCGCGTCCGCAGGGCTGAGACTCCCGGCGCGGTCCAGCAGAACCATGGCGTCGTGCTCGGCCGTGCCGGGCTTGGCCAGATAGACGACGAGG
>DASXJM010000068.1:0-3259 GCA_036497405.1 Streptosporangiaceae bacterium
GCCAGGGCATCGGCCCCGAACTCGGTCACCACGATCGGCTTGCCGTGCCGGGCCCAGGCCCGCAGTTCGTCCTCCAGGTTCTGCTCGGCCGCGGCCAGGTCGCCGGTGTCGACGTACCAGCCGAAGTACCGGTTGACACAGATCAGATCGAAGAGGTCCGTGACCACGTCGGCCTCGGGCGGGGCGGTGGCCACGTTGGCGAAGCACAGCGGGCGGGTCGGGTCCAGCTCGCGGGCCGAGGCCACCAGCGGCTTGAAATAGTCACGGGACGCGGCTTCCGCGCTGTCCGGCTCGTTGGCGATCGACCAGGCGATCACGCACGGATGGTTCCGGTCCCGGCTGATCAGTTCGGTGAGCGCGGCCTGGTGAGCCGTGGCGGCGTCGGCCCCGATCCGGTCCGGGCCGAAGGTCTGGGCCCCGGGGTCGCCCATGTGGCCCAGGCTCAGGTGCAGGCCGACCGCGGGTGTCTCGCCGATGACCAGCAGGCCCCGGCGGTCGGCGTAGTCGAGAACCTCTTCGGCGTAGGGGTAGTGCGAGGTGCGGAACGAGTTGGCCCCGATCCAGTCCAGCAGCGCGAAGTCGCGGACCATCCGCGCGTCGTCGTGGCCCTTGCCACGCAGGGCTCCGTCCTCGTGCATGCCGAAGCCGCGCAGCCGGATCGGGCGGCCGTTGAGCAGCAACTGGTCGGCCGCCACCCGCACCGTGCGGATGCCGACCGGCAGGGCGTATTCATCCTGGCCGTGGGCCAGGTCCAATCGGTACAGGTACGGATCCCCGGGCTGCCAGGGCCGGGCGCCCGGCACCGCCAGTTCCCCGGCCGGGCCGGTGGCCCGGGTGACCACGGCCCCGGCCGCGTCGCGCAGCACCGCCGAGGTCAGCGCCCGTCCGTAGGCGCCGTGGTCGTCGATGACCTTGGCCTGGTAGCGGACCAGGCCCGCGCCGGACTCCGGGTCGAACTCGGTGGTCACCGTGACCCCGTCGAGGTAGCTGGGCGGGGTCGCGTACAGCCAGACCGATCGGTGCAGGCCCGCGTAGTTGTAGAAGTCGTGAAAGTAGCGCTGGGCGCGGTGACCACCTGGGCGGTCCGAGATCACCCCGGGCGGGATGGTGCCCATGGTCAGCTCGTTGTTGACCCGCACCGTGACTCGCAGCGGCTCGCCGAATGTGACCAGGGCGGTGACGTCGGCCTCGAACGGCGTGTAGCCGCCAGCGTGCTCGGCGACCTGAGTGTCACCCGCCCACAGGGTCCCGTGGTGGGTGGCGGCGTCGCAGCGGAGCACGATGCGCCGGCCCTCCCAGGAACCGGGGACCCACACGTCCCGCTGGTACCAGACGTCGCCGACGAACTCGCGTTCGGCCGGGTCGGTGACGAGATCGTTATAGCTCGCCGGGACCGGCATTTCCCGGTTGCCGGGCAGCGGCGCCGCCCACCAGCGGTCGGTCCCGCCCTGGCCGACGGGGTCGAAACGGAACCTCCACAGCCCATCTAGCCGCAGGTATTCACGGCTGCTGCTCTCCCGGGGGGTCAGCACGGGGGACCAACTCCTTCGCTGACTGGCTTCGGTGACCTGAAACAGGGCCAAGCCGACCGTAACCGTTCAGGCCTTGACACAAGACTTAACACACAACTTAAATCAGACCATAAATTTAGTGGCCCACAGGGAGCGGTATTCGAAATCGGCGGGGCGATCCGCGGGCAGCCAGCCCGGGTCGCATCTCCGGAGGAGGCGGGACGCGGGCTCGGACGAGCGGGGTCGCGGTCCGGGTCAGCCGGGGCCAAAGCCCCAAACGAGCCAGAGCGGACGTCCGGCCAGCCGGAACCGAAGTCCCGGGGACAAGCCGGGATGGAAGTCCGGTCGGCCGGAACCTAAGCCCGGAAAGCCGGGACCGAAGTCGTGGTTGGCCGGAACTGAGGCCAGGCCGAGCCGGGAACACGGACCCGGCCAGGCCGGGGTCGTGCCCGGGCAGCCGGGCGGTTCCAGCCAGCCGGGCGGGTTCCGGTCGGCTGGGGCGAGTCCTGGCCGGTTGGGCGGTGGGTGGTCTGGGTCGCGGCAACAGGGGCCGCGCGACCCGGACCGGCGTGGCCAGAGTGGCCATGCACCGCCACTGGGCTTCGGATAACGCGAATTTTTGGATGAGCCTCACAGAAGAGGAGCACTGCCCGTGCGTATCACCCGTATTTCGGCCGCGGCAGCGGCGGCAGCGGCCGTGTGTGTGGCCGCGGCCGCATGCGGCGGCGGATCGTCGTCCGGCGGTGCCGGTGGCGGCAGCACCGGTTCGACCAAGAACGCCACGATCACCTACTGGGCCAGCAACCAGGGCGCGAGCCTGCAGGCCGACTACAAGACGCTGGGCCCGGAGCTGACGAAGTTCAAGCAGCAGACCGGGATCACCGTGAAGCTCCAGGTCGTCGGCTGGGCTGATCTGCTCAACCGGATCCTGGCCGCGACCACCTCGGGCCAGGGCCCGGACGTGGTCAACATCGGCAACACCTGGTCGGCATCGCTGCAGGCGACCGGGGCGTTCCTGCCCTTCGACCAGAGCACGATCAACCAGGTCGGCGGGACCAGCCACTTCCTGGCCTCGGCCATGGGCTCCACCGGCGCGGTGGGCAAGACGCCGACCGCGGTGCCGATCTACTCGCTGGCCTACGGCCTGTACTACAACAAGGCCGAGTTCAAGGCGGCCGGCATCGCCAGCCCGCCGACCACCTGGAGTCAGTTCGTCGCCGACGGCAAGAAGCTGACCCACGGCAGCCAGTACGGCATGGCCATCGAGGGCGCGAACGTCTCGGAGAACATCCACAACATCTTCGTGCTGTCCAAGCAGAAGGGCGGCAGCTTCTTCGACTCGGCCGGCAACCCGACCTTCACCACCGCGCCCAACGTGGCGGCCGTGCAGCAGTTCGTCAACTTCATGGCCACCGACAAGATCGCCAACCCCGGTGACGCCGAGTACGCCCAGAACCAGTCGCTGTCCGACTTCGCCAAGGGCAAGGCGGCCATGCTGCTGTGGCAGGCGGCCGGCACCACCCTCAAGGCCGACGGCATGAGCCCCGGCGCCTACGGTGTCGCCCCGCCGCCGGTCGAGTCGGGTACGCCGAGCGCGTCCAACCCGAACTCGATGGTGGCCGGCATCAACATCGCGGTGTTCAAGGACTCCAAGAACCAGGCGGCCGCGCTGAAGTTCGTCAAGTTCATGACCAGCCAGTCCGAGTCGACCCTGCTCAACGGCAAGTACGGCTCGATCCCGCCGGTCA
>DASXJM010000069.1:0-11350 GCA_036497405.1 Streptosporangiaceae bacterium
TTCCAGGGGATCGGCGGCGCGTTCCTGTTCGCCAACTCCACCGCGATCCTGACCGACGCCTTCCCCGAGGACGAGCGGGGCAAGGCCATGGGCATCAACGGCATCGCCGCGGTGTCCGGCTCGTTCCTCGGCCTGCTGCTGGGCGGCGTGCTGGCCCCGATCGAGTGGCGGCTGGTGTTCCTGGTGTCGGTGCCGTTCGGGATCTTCGGTACCGTCTGGGCCTACCTCAAGCTGGTCGACAACGGGGTGCGCCGGCAGGCCAAGATCGACTGGATCGGCAACGCGCTGTTCGCCGTCGGCCTGGTCGCGGTGCTGGTCGGCATCGTCTACTCGCTGCTCCCCTACGGCGGCCACCCCACCGGCTGGACCAGCCCGTTCGTGCTGAGCATGATCTTCGGCGGCATCGCCGTGCTGGTGCTGTTCGCCTGGGTCGAGACCAAGGTGCCGGAGCCGATGTTCCGCCTCGGGCTGTTCAAGATCCGGGCGTTCACCGCGGGCAACATCGCCGGCCTGCTCGGCGCCCTCGGCCGCGGTGGCATCCAGTTCATGCTGATCATCTGGCTGCAGGGCATCTGGCTGCCGCAGCACGGCTACAGCTTCAGCCAGACCCCGCTGTGGGCCGGCATCGCCATGGTCCCGCTCACGATCGGGTTCCTCATCACCGGCCCGCTGGCGGGCGCGCTGTCCGACCGGTACGGGGCCCGGCTGTTCGCCACGCTGGGCCTGGCCATCTCCTGTGCCAGCTTCCTGCTGCTGGAACTGCTGCCGATCAACTTCAACTACATCTGGTTCGCCGTGCTCATCCTGGTGTTCTCGATCGGGATGGGGCTGTTCTTCTCGCCCAACCAGGCGTCGGTCATGAACAGCCTGCCGCCGGACCAGCGTGGCGCGGGTGCGGGCATGCTGAACACGTTCCAGAACTCGGCCACCGTGCTGTCGATGGGACTGTTCTTCACCATCGTCACCCTGGGCCTGGCCGATCACCTGCCCAAGCACCTGTACAGCGGGCTGGTGGCGGCGGGCGTCGACCCCACCGCGGCGCACACGGTGGCCAACGAGCCGCCGATCGGCAGCCTGTTCTCGGCCTTCCTGGGCTACAACCCGGTGCAGCAACTGCTGGCCCCGACCGGCGCCCTGCAGAAGCTGTCGCCCAGCCAGGTCTCGTACATCACCGGCCGGACGTTCTTCCCCCGGCTGATCGAGCAGCCGTTCGCGGACGGCCTGCACCTGGCCTTCACGTTCGCCGCCATCGCCACCGTGATCGCGATCATCGCCTCGGCGGTGCGGGGCAAGCGCTACCTGCACACCGAGGAGCCGCTGGTGGACGAGCTGGCCGAGGGGGCGGCCGAGTCCGGCAGCCTGCTGGGCCTGGAGCCGCTGGCCACCGACGGGCAGGACGCGCCGGCCACCATCGGCCAGGACCCGGCCAGGACCAACGGTTCTGACAGGACTTCTGGGGTTGGCGGGGCGGCGGCTCCCAGTACGGGGACACCGGCGGCCGATGGGTGAGGCGGAGCTGGCGCCGGAGGACGGGCCGCTGCTTGGTATCGGGGCGGCGGCCCAGCGGCTCGGCGTGTCCGAGCGGGCCCTGCGCTACTACCAGCAGCTGGGACTGCTCGTGCCGGCCTCGACCACCCCGGGCGGGCAGCGCCGGTTCTCCCGGGCCGACCTGGCCCGGGTGGAGCGGATCCGGGAGCTGCAGACCCTGCTCGGCCTCAACCTGGACGAGATCGCGGTCGTGCTGCACAACGAGGACCGGATGGCCGAGATCCGGCTCAGCTGGCACGACGAGCGGACCAGCGCCGAGGAACGACGCCAGCTGACCCGGGAGTGCGTGGTCCTGCAGGAGGGGCTGCGGGCCACCGTCGAAGCCAAGCGGACCGCCCTGGATGGGTTCCTGGCCGACCTGGACGGCCGGATCGGCCGGGGCCGGGCGTTCCTGGCCGAGCAGGACGAGCCGGCCAGCTTAGCCCGGCGGGGTGACCGTCAGCTCACGGCGGTGGCGTAGACGACGACGTTGCTCAGGTAGGAGTGGCGGGTCCAGTCGAACGTGCCGCCGCAGGTGATCAGGCGGAGCTGGCGCCCGGGGACGGAGCCGTAGACCTGGGCGGTCGGGAAGTGGTCCTTGGGATAGAGGCCGACCCCGGTGACGGCGAAGACGGCCACGCTGCCGTCGGCGCGGTGGACGTAGATCCGGTTGCCCGGGCGGAGCAGGTCCAGCCGGTAGAACACGGCCGGGCCGGCCACGCTGTCGATGTGGCCGGCGATGACGGCCGGGCCGGTGGCGCCCGGGGGCGGGCTGCCGTCGTACCAGCCGGCCACGTCGAACCGGTCCGGGACCTGGAGGCGGCCGGACGAGGTGAGGCCGAGGCGGATGAGCGGGGTGCTGACCGCGATGGCGGGAATGGCCAGCGCGACCGGCGTGGCCACCGGGGCCGATGTAGCTGCTGGGGTTGATGTGGCCAGCGGGATGGCTGGGACGGCCGCGGTGACCGGGGTGGCTGTGGCGTTTGGGGCGGCTGGGGCGGCTGGGAGCGGGGTTGCCGTGCTGGGCGCCACGGGGCGGGCCGCGGTGCCTTCGGTCTGGTGGGGAGCCACGGCCAGGGCGACCGAGCCGCAGGCGATCACGGCCAGGCCGGTCACCAGGGTGACCAGGGCCGTGACCGCCTGACGGCCGCCTCTCACGTCCGGGTGGTCCGGGCCGCGCGGAAGCGGCGGGCTCCGGCCAGGCTGAGCAGAGCACCGGCCACGATCACGGCCAGCCACGGCCAGGGGGCGGGCGCAGGCCGGGGCGCGGTGCCGCCCAGCCCGGTGGCGGCGCCGCCGACCGGGGCCGCCTGGCTGCCCGCCGCGTCCTCCAGGTCGGTCAGGCGCAGGCCCTTGGACCCGTCCAGGACGACCAGGGTGTGGATCGAGTCGGCCGAGACCGGCATGTTCATCGACGTCTGCTCGCTCTTCCCGGTGACCTTGGCCAGGTCATGCCC
Organism: Streptosporangiaceae bacterium; assembly: GCA_036497405.1. GTDB lineage: Bacteria > Actinomycetota > Actinomycetes > Streptosporangiales > Streptosporangiaceae > Bog-532. The sequence goes on from DASXJM010000069.1 coordinate 2,985, forward strand.
GGCGGTCACCGTGCGGTAGGTGCTGACGCTGGCGAAGCCGAGCTGGTGCAGGGTCAGGTGCCCGAGCGACACCGTGACCACGTGCTGGCTCAGCGAGGCCTGGATCACCCGGACCAGGGCGTGCCCAGCCGGGGCGGTGATGGAGTCGTCGATGACCTGGAGCCGCAGTCCGGCCGCGGGCCCCATGCCGGCCACGGTGTAGGCCCGGCCGTGGCTCACCTCGAACCCGGTGGACAAGATGGGCTTGGCCGAGCCGCGGGCGCCGGCCGCGCGCATCGACACCGTGTACTCCCCGGCCGGGACCTGCTGGTAGGGCGAGACCGTGCCGTAGCTGACGTGGTGCAGGACCACCCGGGCGTCCGGGTTGCCGAAGTTGTACAGGTACACGTCGACCGCGGGCGCGTTGGGCGACAGGTGGGCCAGCCGGATCCAGCCGGTGGCCGTGGTCGCGCCGGCCGGGGCCGCGGCCAGCAGACCAGAGATCAGCAGCAGCGCGGCCAGCAGCGGCGCCAGCATGGCCACGGCCCGCCGGGCCGTGCTGGGCAATGCGTTGTTCATGAGTACCCTTCGGAACGGCCGGTCAGGGAGCGGCCTGGGTGTTGAGCAGGCCGGCCGGGCTGGGGGCGGCGAACTCGATGGTCAGCACGGGCCCGCCCGCCGGCCGGGTGATGGCCGCGTGCGCGGCCAGATACGGCGAGCGCTGGGCTCGCACGAAGGTGAGCATCGGGTCCAGCGCGGCCGGGGCCGCGGTCAGCCGGACCGTGCGCAGCGGCGTGCCGGACCCGGCGCCGGGTCCGGATCCGCCGAACGACACGATGCGCAGGGACTGGTCAGCGGCCAGGGCGGCCAGCGTGACCAGCAGCCGGTCGTCCACCTGGCCGGTCCGCAGGGCGGTCCGGGCCGGGCCGGCGATGGAGAGACGGGAGTTGCGCAGCAGCTGGCGGCCGGCCATCTGGCGGGCGGCCTGGTCCGCGGCCAGCGCGGCGGTGAAGGCCCTGGCCCCGTCGGGGGCGACCGAGCGCACCTGGATCTGCTGGGCGCCGGCGCCGAAGCTGGCGATGACCTGGGGCGCGTACACGCTGGTGAGCCGGGTGCCGAACTGGGCCCGGATGGCCGGTGTGGCCACGACCACGTCGGAGCCGAGCGGATCGGACGCGCTGGACCGCAGCACCAGCAGGTCCCCGGCGGGCACGCCGTGGGTCTGCAGGGTCGTGCACATGGCCGGGTCGCAGGACACGATGGCGGCCCGGCTGACCTGCCCGGCCACCCAGGCGGCGGCCTGATCCCGGGCGACCACGGCCGGGCTGGGCGGGCCCGCGGTGCTGACCGCGGAGGACAGCCGGTCGGTGTTCAGCGCGCCGCTGGCGGCGGCGGTGAGGAATGCGGTCACGGCCACCGCCACGGTGGCCACCGCGTAGGGCGTGAGCCGCCGCCGCAGCCGCCGGGTCGCGGACGGACGGGGCGCGCGGTGCCGGCCCTCGGCCACCGCCTGCTGTTCCAGCTCACTGGCCCGGAGCAGGTGGAAGCGGGCCTCGCGCTGGGCGTGCCGGTCCTGCGGCCAGGAGGTGAGCCGCCAGCGCCAGTACTCGGCCGCGCGGTGGTGCGCGTCGGCCAGGTCCGCGTCGCGCTCCCGGGCCGCCAGCAGCTCGTGCACGCCGGTGGCGGTGGCCGGGTGCACCGAGACCACCAGCGGGTCCGTGCCGTCGTCGGTCCACGGGTCGGCCTCGAGCAGGCCGGCCGCCCGGACTTCGTCGAGCAGGCTGGTCAGCTCGGCCGGGCTGTACTGGCCGACCGGCAGCAGCAGTACGTCCCGGCCGATCGGGGCACGGTAGGCCGAGGCCCGGGTCAGCAGCCCCTGCGCGGCCGGGCTGAGCCGGTCGAACAGCTCAGCCAGCAGTATCCCGGACGCGGCCAGGGCGGCCGCCTCGGCCGCGGGCGGGGTCAGCTCGGTGGGCACCGGGACCGGGGCCTCCGGGCGGGACGCGGGCGGGCCGGCCGCGGCCAGGAGCGGCCCGGTCAGATCAGCGGCCAGGTCCGCGAAGGCCCGGTCGCCCCGGGCCAGCAGGCGGTCCAGGTACTCCATGGCCCGCGGGTGGCCGCCGAGCAGCCGCCAGACCAGGTCCAGGTCGTGCTCGCCGAGCAGGTTCAGCGCGGGCAGCGAGGTGGCCAGCTCGATCGTGCCGGCCCGGGACAGCGGCCCCAGGTGCCGGAAGACGATCCGGCTGGCGGCTACATCGGGCACCGCGAACTGATGGCGGCAGGTGATCAGCAGACGGCCCCGGTGCGGCCGGGACGCCCACGACGTCAGCAGCTCGACCAGTTCGGGGTCTCGGATCGTGCAGGTGCCGGCCTCCAGGACCAGGTTGTCGTCGAAGTTGTCCAGCACCAGCAGCACCGGCACCCGGCCCAGCACGTGCTGGCGGAGCAGGCTCATCCGCCGGGTCCAGGGCAGGTCGGGCCGGTCCGCGGCCGCGATCGCCTCGGCGGCGGTGCCGCCCCGCTCCGTGGCCAGCGGGTGCCGGCGCACGGCGGTGGCCAGCGCGGCCAGGAACATGTCCGGGGTGACCTCACCGGTCACGGTGGCGGCGGCACAGTCCGGATCGTGGTGGGGCACGCGCGCCGCGATCTGCGCGGCCAGCACCGACTTGCCGATGCCACCGACCCCGTGCAGGACCAGGCCGGTCAGCGTGGGTCCGGCCAGTTCGGCGGACCAGCGGCGGCGCTCGGCCGACCGGATCGGGAGCGCGGGCACCGGCGGCGGGCCGGTTTCGGACGCCTTCGCGTGCCGTCCGGCCCCGGGCAACCGGACCACCTCGGCATCCGGCGCGTCCGGGGCGGGCGCGCTTTCACCGGCCGTGGGCGATTCGCCAGTTAATGCCGGGTTGCCCGGACGTAGCCGAATTATTTTCCCGGACATGTCGGGCACCACCCTCCCGCACCAACCAGTAAGTATTGGTCCCTCAGTTGTATAGCACGCCCGGTGCGTTTATAAGGGGCTTCTCTGGCACTCTCGTGCCTTTTCTTACTAGGCCGGTTTTAGCGGGTGAGAGTATTTTTACTAATTTTCGTTATTAATATATTTAAGGTTGGTTGGAGGAGTTTGCCCCATGGTGCGGAGATCATCACCATGGAGCGGGCGTTCCCGGCATTGACCTGCGGCGATACCCGGGGCGGCCAGGAAAGGCCAGCCCCGGGCAGCATTAATTACCGCCGCGGTGAATCAGCGGCGCCAGTTCCATCCACTGCCCACCCCGGCCAGGTGCAGAGCCAGCAGGGCCAAGCCGACGAGCAGCAGGCTGGTGGGGTCAAAAATGGCGCTGACCGCTGTTCCGGAGGCGTTGATAATGAAGGCGATCGCAAAAAGAATGGCCGCGACAATGGCGAGCATGGCAGGTCCTTCCAATTAGCAGGTGGCCGGGCCGCGCAGGCGGTGAAACGCGAGGTCACCGGCTGCCCGGGTGGCCGCCACCTGTCCAGTTGAGGGGAAAGCGGGGTGGTCACCCCGATCAGGCGGCCGGGTTTTACCCGCCTGTCACGTCACTAATCGGCCACGCCAGGTAATGGCTGCCGATCTGTTACCGAGAGCCAGATTCAGACCTTCGGAAAGTGCCTGACCTGCATAAATACCGTAAGCCAGCATTCGTGGTTTTGTAACGCATTGAATGGCGTCGGCCGGGCACCTAACGGTGGTGACGTCGAATACCTGGCCCCGGCCCGGACGAGGCCTGCGCGCGCCGCGCCGGACGACCGTGATCCTGGTCGCCGCGGCGCTGGTGGTGGTGGCGCTGATCGTGGTGGTGGCGGCCACCCGGAGCTCGGGCGGGACCGGCTCCGGGCCGGCCCCGGGCACCCGATCGGTGTCGGTCACGGCGGCCCGGGTCGGCGTGGTCGACCTGGAAGGCGTCCCCGGCCAGCTCACCATCACCGGCTCCGGTACCAGCCAGGTGCGGCTGACCGGTCAGCTGCACTGGAGCGGGCACGCCCCGGCCGCCTCGGTCCGCACTGACCGGACGACCGCCGGGCCGGCCCGGGCCCTGCACCTGGACTACGTGTGCGCCGACGCCAGCCCCTGTACCGAGGACTACCGGCTCGCGGTGCCCGCGCACACCACCGTGGTGCTCAGCCAGCCGTCCGGGCACGTGGTCATCAGCGGGCTGAGCGCCCCGCTGCGGATCAGCGCGGGCAGCGTCGACATCAGCGCCACCGGCCTGCGGTCCCCGTCGCTGACCGCGTCCATCACCTCCGGCCACCTGGCGGCCACGTTCGTCACCGCGCCCAGCCGGGTCAGCCTGGCCCTGACGTCGGCCCAGGCCACCGTGCACCTGCCCGCGGTCACGCCCGGGTACCAGGTCAGCCAGCAGGTGGGTTCGGGGTACGTGGACGTCGGGGTGCCGCGGGCGGCCAGCTCACCGCACCGGGTCAGCGTGCGGATCAGCTCGGGCGAGCTGGAGCTGCTGCCCTGAGCTACCAGGACCGGGCTACCGGGGCCGGAGCTGCGGGTAGCTGGCCACCTGCTGGTCCAGCCGGGGCGGCCCGGTGACGACCAGGGCCCGGGCCTCGGTGGCGCTGGTGACCGTGAATCCGTGCGGCACGTCCCGGGGCACGAACACGAAGCAGCCCGGGATCACGGTCCACCGCTCGTGCCCGCAGAACGCGGTCAGCTCCCCGGCCAGCAGCAGGAACATCTCATCCTCGCCCGCGTGGGTGTGGGCGGGCACGATCAGACCGGGCGGGTAGACGGACTCCATCACGGCCAGCTGGCCCCGGGTGTCCTGGCCCGAGGCCTTGATGACCACCTCGGCACCGTGAAAGTCATAGGCCGCTCCCTGGAACGGTCTCAGCATGTAACCGGCCACGTCACTCACCTCCTCCCCAGCCGGACGAGCATAATGTCTGCTGAGCTAGTCTCTCCCGGCTAGCCCTGCAACGGACGAAGGACCGGGACGGAGAACCAGTGGTGTTCGAGGCCGATGACATCCGCGAGTGGCGCGGGCACAACGTGGTCGACGACTCTGGCAACAAGATCGGTGACCTGGAAGCGCTGTACGTGGACACCCGCACCGACGAGTACGTCTTCGCCACCATCAAGATCGGCCTGCTGTCCCGGCAGCGGCTGGTGTTCGCGCCGACGGCTGGGGCCACCGTGGGCCCGGGCTACCTGAAGCTGGCGTTCGCCAAGAAGCTGGTGCGCGACGCGCCGTCCATCGACACCGACGGGGAACTGCTGGCCCAGGACGAGCCAGCGGTGTTCAGGCACTATGAGCTGCCATATGATGCGGGTGACACCGAGCGCCTGCTGGCCCGGCGATAATCAGCGGGTAACGGGGAAGAGGCACCAGCATGGCACTGTTTCTGTTCATCATCATCGTCGCGATCGCCCTGGGCATCCTGGGCGTCGTGCTGCACGGCCTGTTCTGGCTGCTGATCATCGGCATCGTGATCTTCCTGGCCAACCTGATCTTCGGCGGCGTCCGGCTGGGCAGGCGCCGCGGTTCCCGCGTCGGCCGTTAACGTCAGGCCGCGGCCGCCCGGAGGGCCCGGCGGTGGGCCTGGCACCAGCGGCGGGCCCGGACCATGGTTTCGCCGTTCTCGTTCCAGGAGTCGATGAAGCCCGCGTGGCCGGCCCGCACGCCCTCGGTGATGATCGCGCAGTCCCAGTCGTGGTTGGGCAGCACGGCCTCGGCCACCTCGGCCCGTTCGGCCGCGGTCAGCCCGTAGGCGTCCAGCAGCAGCCGGAACCGGGACAGCGCCCGGCCCTGCCGGGGGTCGGTGACGTCCTGCTCGTCCCGGAGTGGGCACCAGTACCGGGCGGCGGCGGCCAGGTCCCAGCTGATCCCGCCCGGCCCCGCCAGGTCGAAGTCGATCAGGGCCACCGCGCGGCCCGCACGGAAGATGAAGTTGGCCGGGTAGATGTCGTTGTGGCTGACCAGGCCGGAGGTGAACCGGGCCGGGATGACCCGGGGCCAGCGGTAGCCGGCCGGGTTGAACGAGGCCACGGCCTGGTGGTAGCGGCGGAGCAACCCGGCGATGCTCATGAGAGCTTCGTCGGTCAGGGTCTCGGCGGCGAGCGGGGAGACAGCAGCGTGACCTTCGATATAAGAAAGGGTGTCGGTCTTGGCGTCCGCCCCGAGCAGGCGGGGGGCGCCGTCGAAGCCCACCGCGGCCAGGTGCGCGAGCAGGGCGTGGGTGGCGGCGCGGTAGGGCGTGGCCGGGCGCCGGACGGTCTGCCCGACCCGGAAGACCAGCCCTCGGTTGGCGGTCCCGCCGGTCAGCGGGGTGACCGTCCCCTCGGGGGCCGGCCCGCCGGTCACGGCCCCGGCCCGCGCGCCGAGGTCATCCGCTGGCCGGCGCGGGCGCACGATCGGACGGGCCGGCGCTGTCGAGGAGATCACGGGCGAGACTGGTGTGCGTGACCAGACCATTGACGACCTTCCCTCGCAAAACGGCCAGGACCGACGAAGTCTTCCCGGCCCCGTAGGCCACCGCGAGCACGCTCGGGATCGAGGCGAGCACCGGCCCTGGCGTAATGATCATCCTGCTGTCAAGGGGCGTGGCCAGGGGCGTGCCGTTCCGGTCGAAGAACGCCCCGCCGATGTCGGTGTGCACGCCGATCTCGGCCATGGCCTCGCGCTCGGCCGGGGTCAGCGCGTCGTAGATGGTGGACAGACCCGGTTTCCAGGCGCCGATGCTCAGCATCGCGATCGTGACCGACGGGACCAGGGCGAAGGCGTCGGCCACGTCGGGCTGGCGCCGGATCGCGGCCGCGGTCTCCGGGTCGGCCACGATCATCGGCGCGTAGAACACGTGGGCGCGGCCGCCACCGACCCGGGCCACCCCGCGGACCAGATCGAGCAGGTCACTGCCGTCCGGTGAGGGCACCGCCCCGGTGAGCTGGACGATCGGGCAGGGCGGGAACCGGCTCAGGGCGGCGGTGAGCCCGCTCAGCGACCGGGCCCAGGCCATGCCGAGCACGTCGTCCGGGGTGATGATGTCCATCAGCGCCTGGCCGGCCGCCTCCCCCAGCCGCTGGCGCAGCGCGGGCGCATCGTCATCGGGGAAGTTGAACACGAACGCCTGCCGCAGCCCGAACGCCGAGCACAGCTCGGCCGACAGCCCGGCGTCCAGATTGCCCCCGGGCAGCCCGATCTCGATCCGGACCATGCCGCTCTCGCGGGCCGCGTCCAGGAGCCGCGCGACCCGGAACCGGCTGATGCCCAGCCGGTCGGCGATGTCGACCTTGGACAGCCCCTCCAGGTAGTACTGGCGCGCGGCCCGGGCCGCCAGCACCACTTCCGATGGCCGGTCGACCGACAGTCCAGGCACGTTCCGCCCCATCTTCGCATCGTAACCAGCGCTCATTTGAGCGTCCAGGTCTCAGTCTGACCCATGCCCGCTGGAACGAACCGCGGTTCACGCCTAGCATCAGCCAAATGAGAGCCGCGGTCATCGCTGACATCAATACGGTGGAGATCGCCACCGTGGACGACCCCGCCCCCGGTCCCGGTCAGGTGGTGGTCAAGGTCGCGGCCTGCGGGCTGTGCGGCACCGACCTGCACATCATGCGGGGCGAGTTCGCGCCCAAGCTGCCGATCATCCCCGGGCACGAGTTCGCCGGGGTGGTCAGCGCGGTCGGGGCCGGGGTCACCGGGATCGGCAGCGCACCGGCGTTGCGCGAGGGTGACCGGGTCGCGGTCGACCCGTCGCTGTACTGCCACGAGTGCCACTACTGCCGGACCGGGCACGACAACCTGTGCGAGCAGTGGGGCGGCATCGGGGTCACCGTGGCGGGCGGGGCGGCCGAGTACGTGGCCGTGCCCGCGGCCAACTGCGTCCGGCTGCCCGACCACATCGCCACCGAGGACGCCACCCTGATCGAGCCGCTGTCCTGCGCCGTACGCGGCTACGACGTGCTCAGGAGCCGGCTCGGGGCGCACGTGCTGATCTACGGCGCGGGCACCATGGGCCTGATGATGCTGTCATTGGCCCAGCGCACCGGCGCGGCCGGCGTGGACATGGTCGAGCTGAACCCCGGCCGCCGGAAGCTGGCCACGAGCCTGGGTGCCAGCCGGGTGGCGGCGTCGGCGGACGAGATCACCCGGCCCTACGGCTGGGAGGTGGTGATCGACGCCACCGGGAACGCGCGAGCCATCCAGGACGGCCTGGAGCGGGTCGGGCCGGCCGGGACGTACCTGCAGTTCGGGGTGGCCGACTACGCGACCCGGGTCACGATCGACCCGTACCGCATCTACAACAAGGAAATCACCATCACCGGGTCCATGGCCGTGCTGCACAGCTACGAGCGGGCGGCCGAGCTGTTCGCGGCCGGAGTGCTGGACCCGCGGACGTTCATCACCGACCGGCTGCCG
>DASXJM010000070.1:0-6881 GCA_036497405.1 Streptosporangiaceae bacterium
CTCGATGCCCAGGCCGCCGACGTTCAGGCCGGTGTAGTTGCCCAGCGTGGCGTGGTGCGGAAAGTAGCTCGGTGGTTGCTGGGTCGACTCGGATTGGGTCTTCAGGCTGTCGATCAGGCCGAAGATCAGCGGCGAGGCGAACAGCACGGCCACGCAGGCCCCGACCACGTACCAGGTGACCCGGCCCGCGGCGCGGCCCGCCCCAACACCCCGGCCCGCCCCAACACCCCGGCCCGCGGCCCGGCCCCGGCTCAGCGCCACACTCATCAGGCATCACCCTTCTTCGGCAGCAGGGCCAGCTCCAGGCCGGTGATGATCAGCACGATCACCAGCAGGACGATGGACAGGGCCGACGCGTAGCCCAGGTTCCCCTGCACGAACGCGGTGTCGTAGATGCGGAACACGGCGGTGATCGTGCTGTTGTCGGGGGCGCCGCCGGTCAGGATGTAGAACTGGTCGAACGACAGGAAACCGGCCAGAGCCACGAACACCAGGGCCAGCACGATGCTGCGCCGCATCAGCGGCAGCTTGATGCTCCACAGGATGCGCAGCCAGCGCGCCCCGTCGATGCGGGCCGCCTCCTCGACCTCGGCGGGTACCCCCTGCAGGCCGTTGATCAGCACGATCATGGCGAACCCGGCCAGCTTCCAGACCGTGAGCACCACCACCACGGCCAGCGCCAGCGCCGACGTGCTCAACCAGTTCACCGGCTTGCTGACCACGTGGATGTCGAGCAGGATCCGGTCGAAGATGCCGGTGCCAGGGTCGATCAGCGACAGCCACAGGTAGCTGGCGGTGGCGAAGCCGATGGTGACCGGGGCGATGACCGCGGCCCGGAACACGGCCACCCCCGGCCGCGAGTGCTGCAGGAAGCTGGCCATGGCCAGGCCGACCAGGAACACCAGCGGGACGATGACCACGGTGAAGATCACCGTGAACAGCAGGGCATGCCGGACGTCGCCGTCACCGAACAGTTCACGGTAGTTGCGCAGGCCGGTGAACGCGTGCTGGCCGAGCAGGGGCCAGTTGTTCAGGGACATCCAGCCGTCCAGCACCAGCGGGACGACGAACAGCCCGGCGATGAGGATCGCGGCCGGCGCGACCAGCAGCATGCCGGTCAGCCCCCGCCGCGATCCGGCGAACCGGCGCCGGGCCGGGATGCCCCGGCCCGGCGCCTTCGGTCGCTGCAGGTTGTCCGGTGTGACCTGCTGGACCATCAGTCCGTCACCCTCCACTGCCCATCAGCTTGGTCGCGCTGGCCTGGGCGCTGCTCTGGGCGCTGGCGATGCTGCCCGTCCCGAAGACCCCGTTCTGGATCAGCGAGTTGAACGGCCCGGTGTTGTCGAACAGCACCGGCGAGGCCTTGGTCGACTTCGGGGTGTGGCCCACGCCGAGCGCCTGGACGAACACCGCCTGCCGCGGGTCCTGCTTGGCGTAGGTCGCCTCAGCGATGTCCGAGCGGGTCGGCAGCACGCCCTGGGCGGCCAGCATCTTCTCCCCGGTCGAGGCGAACCACAGCAGCGCCGTCTTCGCGCCCGATTGCGCATTCTTGGTGATGGAGAGATTATCGCCGCCGGCGTAAGAAGCGTGGGTACTGCCGTCGGTGCTGGGAATGAGCTCGACCCCGAAATTGACGTTCTTGTATTGATTCTTCAGCACCGAGAACGGATAGGTGCCCTGGACGAACATCCCGATTTTACCGCTGTAGAAAGCGCCGAACTGGTTGGTGCCATTCTCGGTCTTCGCGGTCGGGGCCACCGCACCGCTCTGCCACATGGACCGGTAGAAGGCGAGGGTCTTGGCCAGCGCCGAGTTCGGCGACAGGGTGGGGGTCCCGACCGCGCTGGTCTCCTTGAGAATGTTGCCGCCGTCGGCCCACATGTACGGGAGCATCGTGAAGGCCATGCAGCCCGCGCAGGCGCCGGAGAAGAAGTAGCCGTAGTCGCTGCCGCCCAGCTTGGTACGGATCTGCTTGGCGTCGGACTCGATCTCGGCCCAGGTCTTGGGCGGGCTGTTGGGGTTGAGCCCGGCCTTGGAGAACAAGGTCTTGTTGTAGTAAAGGACCGACACATCAGCGGTGAACGGGATGCCGTAGATCTTGCCGTTGTAGGTGGCCTGGCCCAGGTGGGCCGGGCTCATGTCCTTCTTGTAGGGCAGGCCGTCGACGGTGGACGTGATGTCGGCGTACCAGCCGGTCGGGGTGAACGTGGCCATGGTGCCGATCTCGGTCGAGACCAGGTCCGGGCCGCCCCCGCTGGACGCGGCCTGGCTGTACTTCTGCACGATCTGCGCGTCCGGGACCAGCGTGAGCTGGATCTTGGTGTTCGGGTGGGAGTTGTTGAACGCCTTGACCAGTGTGGGCAGGAACGCGGCGTCGTCGGCCCGGGCCCACATCTGCAGGGTCTGCTTGCCACCGGAGCCGCCCGAGCTGGAACCGGAGCCGGACGAGCCGGAGCCTGAGCTGCAGGCGGCCGCGGCCAGTACGCCGATCGCCACCGCGGAAGCACCCGTGGCTCTCCACCATCGATTTCGTTTCATTGATCCTGCTCCTTTGCGGGGGATTAATTTCAGATGATCCGAGGCCGATCCAAGTCGTGATATACGCGATAAGGAATGTTTTCCGGCACCTGGAATAGCGGCCGGAATGAACCAGTAGGCATTCTGGCGGTCCCGGGTGCGACCGGGTCAAAGATCAGGCTCTGGTCGCGCCGTTTCAGGAAGCTTTCCCATTCGTCCATTGGCCATGGCACCGGCGCGCTGAAGGGCGCGGCCCACGATGCGTCCTGGGCCAGGACCACCGGACCGAAGGCCATCGCGACCCGGTTCGGGTGGAACGAGTCCACCGGCTCGGCCCGCAGCGCGTACTCGAACCGCAGCCGCACCGTGTCGCCGTCTTGCCAGGTCCGGCGCAGCGTCACCCACTGCTCGGTCGCGGTCGTCGCGCCCGCGGGCTGGCCGTTGATCTCGACCGTGGTCCGGTCCGACCACTCAGGCAGCCGGACCCGCAGCGTGAACTCGGCGGGCCGGTCGGCGCTGATCCGCAGCTCGGTCTGGCTGGTCTCGGGCAGGCCGGTGCGCTGCTCCAGGGTCACGGTCTGGTCCCCGACCGGCCAGCGGACCTGGGACGGGACGAACAGCGAGACGGTGATGCCGTCATCGGCCGCGTGGTAGATGAGGTCCGGGATGTGGGCCACGGCCTGCACGTACGTGCCCGAGCAGCAGGGCCATTCCTCCCAGTAGGGGAGCTTGCGGGCCCAGCCGAGCCGGTAGTCGGAGTAGTAGGGGGACCGGCCGTCCGGCTGGACCGGGGTCACCGTGCCGAGGCCGTTGTCGAGCAGGTTCTCGGCCCAGCGCAGGTAGCGGGCCTCCCCGGTCTCGGTGAGGAGCTTGCTGCCCAGCTTGAACACGGCCCAGGTGCCGCAGACGATCTCGGCGGTGTCGTTGCGCCACTCCAGCGCCCGGCCCAGGGTGCCGTCGTCGGGGATGGTCAGCTCGCACGGGCCGTAGCCGCCGGTCGCGTAGACCTGGGTCTCGGTCATGAAGTCGTGCGCGTTGCCCAGGATGGTCAGGTACCGGGGGTCGTGCGTGACGTCGTAGACGGCACCCGCGCTGGCCAGCGTGTTGACGTGGCTGTAGGCGTGCAGCCAGACCGGCACGTCCCAGCGCTGCCCGGGCCCGGGCCGGGTCAGGAAGCGGTCCCAGTAGGCGTCGTAGTGCCAGCGCCGGGCGTACTCGGCCAGCACCTCATCCCCGCTGGCCAGGAAGCCCTTATACAGGTTCTCCGGCAGCGTGTACCACTCCGGGGTGAAGGCCGGCCCCTGGCCGCCGAAGTCGTTCCCGGTCGGGACCCGGCGGGTCTCGTCGAAGGTCTCGGCCTGGACGATCTTGGACAGCAGGGTCAGGCCGCTGTCGTAACCGGCGTAGGTGGCCAGGTCGACCAGGCCACAGACCAGCTTCTCCCAGCCATAGATGCCCATGCCGGTGGCGCCGCTGGCGGGCAGGGTGTCGGCGTACCCCTCGACCAGGTCCACCGCCTGGTCGGCCAGCGCGCGGTCTCCGAGCACGACCGACAGCCGGGCCAGCCCGCTCACCCACTGCCCGAACGTCGGCTCGCTGGTCTCCCGGGACCAGCCCCTGAGCCCTTCGCCGGGGGCAGGCAGGCCGGCCCGCTCCCGGAAGCCCTTGAGCACGCTGTCCAGCGACAACCCGCCGTAGACCTCGGCGGCGTTGGCCAGCCGGTCGGCCAGCGGCCCCGCGGTGAGCCGGACGGCCCCGGCGTACCCGAGGTCGCGGAGCGGCCCGGCCGAGGCCTCGACCGGAAACTGGCCATCGGAATGGTTCGGCACTGAGCTCCTTCAGGAGGTTGCGAGGTCCGCTTCGACGAGGGTGAAAGACCGGTCCGGCAGGTCGAGGACGAGTTCGCCGCCGCGGGGGTCGACGGTGCCGGTGACCAGGTTCGATTCCTCCACCCCGGTGATCCCGTCGGCCTGCAGCGGCTTCCCGGTCCCGGTCAGGCAGCGGAGCCGGGCCGGCCCGGTCAACGTGCCGTCGCGCAGCTGGAGCCGGACCTGCCCGGGCTGCTCGGACCGGTTGACCAGCGTGACCGCCAGCCGCTGACGGCCCGCGTCGACGGTCGCGGCCACGTCGACCAGCGGGAACGGGCCCAGGTCGGCGATCGGGTAGGGCCACCGGGTCTTCAGCTCGGCCGGTGACTCGACCGTCGGCCCGGTCACGTAGGCGTCGACCGCGGTCTCCAGATGGCCCTGGGCGTGCAGCAGGAACGGGTAGTAGATCGGCTGCACCACCGCGGCCCGGGGCGACGTCACGATGGGGGCGATGGCGTTGACCATCTGGGCCAGGTTGGCCATGGCCACCGAGGCGCTGTTGCGGACGAAGATGTTCAGGTAAAGGCCCACGGCCAGGGCGTCGTGGAACACGTAACGCTCTTCCAGCGCCCCGGTCATCCGGCGGAACCAGACGTTCCACTCGTCGTAGACCAGCCGCGGCGCCCGCTCCAAATGCTGCTCGTAGGCGGCCCGCCGCAGCAGGGTGCTGGCGGTGGCGATGGCCCGCTCGGCTGCGTGCGGGGCCAGCACGTTCGACCAGTAGTCGTCCGAGCCGGTGTAGATGTGGATGGAGTGCAGGTCGACCAGGCCGGCCAGCCCGTCGATGACGGTGACGTCCCAGTCCGACCAGCCCAGCTGGCCGCAGGACACCAGCCGGGCCTCGGGGTCGATCATCTTGATGGCCCGGGCCCAGCGGGTCGCCTCGGCCACGTACTCGTCGGCCGACATGGCCCCGACCTGCCAGTCGCCGTAGATCTCGTTGCCCAGGCCCCACCAGCGCACCCCGTAGGGCTGGCCGTGGCCGTTGGCTCGCCGCCGATCGGCCCAGTAGGTGGGCCGGTCCGAGTTGCAGTACTCGACCCAGGCCAGCGCCTCCTCCAGGCTGCCGCTGCCCATGTTGAAGCAGATGTAGGGCTCGGCCCCCAGCTCGGCGCAGTACTGGAGGTACTCGTCGGTGCCGAACTGGTTCGGCTCGGTCCCGCCCCAGGCCACATCGGGACGGACCGGCCGCCCGGCCCGCGGGCCGATCCCGTCGGTCCAGTGGTAGTTGGACACGAAGTTGCCGCCCGGCCAGCGCAGCACGCTCAGCCCCAGGTCCTTGAGCAGGCTCAGCACGTCGGTGCGGAAGCCCCGGTCGTCGCTGAGGGCGGAGCCGGGCTCATACAGGCCGCCGTAGATGCAGCGGCCCAGGTGCTCGACGAACCCGCCGTAGATCCGCCGGTCGACCTGGCCCAGCTCCCGGCGCGGGTCGATCGCGACCGTGGTCACCCCGTCCGGGGCCAATGCTGACGTCATCGTCCGGCCACCTCCCATTCCCGTCACGGTAAGGAGGGGAGGCTGACGGTGACGATGTGTGATCGCGATCAGATGATGTCAAAACCGCGTTAGCCAAAGCGCGGAAAAGACATCAACCGGCGATTGAAACGGGCCAATCCAGGTGTGTCGATCTTGACCAGATCGATACATCATCTGCAACTTCATTGTTTTGACCCCGTTTAAGCTGGGTGAGCTCACTGTCTGTCGTGGTCAGTCCCGAGGTGACCCGGACATGTCTAAAACGAAACAAGCCGCCAGCTACGTGTTCCGCTCGGTGCCCCGGGTCATCGATCTGGGCACGGTGCGTGACGTGGTCGGCCATACCCGGCGGCTGCTCGACTTCGCCGTGCTGGGCATCGTCACCGCGGGCGAACTGCACGTCGAGGTTGGCGACGAGCGCCTGTCGGCCGGGGTCGGCCAGTACTACCTGCTGCCCCATCTGATCCCGCACGCCGGCTTCGACGCGTCCGGGTTCGACGCTGTGTTCTACCACTTCCTGCCGGGCGGCGACGTCGAGGAACCCGCTTCGGTCGAGCCCGGGTACGTGGCCGGAACCGTCCCGGCCATCGAGTTGCCGCTGGCCGGGCCCACCCCGCCGATGGTGGACCACGCGGCGCTGTTCCGGGCGCTGGAGAGCCAGTACCGGACCGGGCTGCTCGACGGCGACGAGCTTGGCGTCCAGCTGCTGGCCATCGCGGGCCAATTCGCGGCCGTCCACCGCCGCCAGGTCAGCGCGCCGGCCGACCCGGCCCACTCGCTGGCCCACAGCGTGCTGGAGCTGCTGCACACCGACTACCCGCACGAACTGCGGGGCCCGGTCATCGCTGCCCGTCTCGGCTACAGCTACGCCTACCTGGAGAAGGTCTTCCGGGCCACCTACGACCGCAGCATCCACCAGGAGCTGCTGCGGACCCGGATCCAGGCCGCGTCGCACGGGCTGCAGATGGGCAAGTCGATCAAGGACGTGGCCCGCGAGGTCGGCTTCGGCGACTACTACTA
>DASXJM010000071.1:0-6658 GCA_036497405.1 Streptosporangiaceae bacterium
ACGGCCCGGACCTGCAGCGGCTCGGGCTCGATGCCGGTGATGAGGTCCAGGGCGGCCTTTTTGTCGGTGAGCTCGGGGTCGAGCCAGGCGCCGATCCGGTCTGGGGGCAGGATCACGGGGGTGCGGTCGTTCATCACCCCGGCCAGCCAGGTGGCATGGTGGGTGATGATCGCGGCCGACCAGAGCCACCGGGCCGGGTCGTCTTCGTCTTTGGCCGGGTCGGCCCACAGCTCATAGAGCCCGGCGAACGACAGCAGCCCGCTGGCCGGGTGAATGTAGTAGGGCTGCTTGAACGGCTTCCCGTCGTCGTCCTTAGTGGCCAGCCACTCGTAGTAGCCAGTGGCGGGGATGATCGCCCGGCGCTTGGCGAACGGGCCCCGCCAGGACGGGGCGGCCGACACCTTGTCGGCCCGGGCGTTGTGCAACGTCGGCATGGTCTTCTGCTTGCCGGTCTTGGGGTCGGTGCCGGGTTTCCACCACACCGGGACCAGACCCCAGCGCACGGCCCGCACCTGCCGCTGCGCCCCATCCCCGTCCGTGTCGCCGCGCTGCACCACCGCGTAGATCTTGTTGGTCGGGGCGACGTTATGAGAGGGACTCAGCTCCATGCTGTCGCTGGCACCGATGGCGTCGTAGAGCTCCTGCAACTCCTTCAGGCGAGCCACCGACACGTACCGACCGCACATGACCTACCGTCCTTCCCCCAGCCTCATCCTGGACGCTACCCGGCCCCGCCGACAATCACTGCCCGCGCCGAGTCAGGAGCGACCCTGAGGCGGCCGCCATTCGGCTCCTAGTTTCGGCGGCGTTGTCTTGGCCCACCCGAGATTAGTTCGCGCCGGTGTAACTCGGCGCGGGTCACGGTCGTTGTATGTCTGGCAGCGACGCACGGGACGACAGGGGGACAAGGAAGGTGCGGGTCAGAGGGCTCGTGGCCGGGCTGATGGCGGTGGCCGCGCTGGTGGCCGGGTGCAGCTCCGCGTTTCCCACCCGGTCGCATCAGCAGCCGCTGGCGGCGCCGTCGCCGGCATCGTCAACGGGGTTGCCGGATCCGGCGCCGGCCCGGGACATCGTGATCAACGGTGACCGGCCGGGCGCGGTGTTCGACGGCATCGGCGCGATCGGCGGAGGCGGCGGCAACTCCCGGCTCCTGATCGACTATCCCGCGCGGCAGCGCGACCAGATCCTCGACTACCTGTTCAAGCCGGACTACGGGGCCTCACTGCAGATGCTCAAGCTGGAGATCGGCGGCGGCGGTTTCTCCTCCGACGGCGCCGAACCCTCGGTGGAACCGGTCCGGGGCCAGCTGGACTGCGGCGCGGACTACACGTTCTGGCTGGCCCATCAGGCCCTGGCCCGCAACCCGAAGATCAAGCTCTACGGCCTGCAGTGGTCGGCGCCGTCCTGGGTCCACGCCCATCACCGCGGGCTGTGGACCACCGCCGACGTGCACTACGTCGTCAACTGGCTCCAGTGCGCCCGCCGCAGCGGCCTGACCGTCAGCTACGTCGGCGGCTGGAACGAGCACTACAACGGCGAATCGCCCATCGAGCAGGACTGGTTCGTGAACCTGCGCCGGGCCCTGAACGCGGCCGGTTTCACCGGCACCCAGA
The DNA here is from genome assembly GCA_036497405.1 of Streptosporangiaceae bacterium. Taxonomy (GTDB): domain Bacteria; phylum Actinomycetota; class Actinomycetes; order Streptosporangiales; family Streptosporangiaceae; genus Bog-532. Next base: position 1,614 of record DASXJM010000071.1, read on the forward strand.
TCGTGGCGGCCGACCAGACCCCGCAGTACTCCGAAGGGCTCGGCCGGCCGCTGGGGTACTTTCCGCTGTTCGCCTGGCGGACCGTGGCCGATGACATCAGCGAGGACCCGGCCTTCGACCGGGCGGTCAGCATCCTGGGCATGCACGACATCTGCGGGCTGCCCACCACCGGGTTCCAGTGCCTGATCGCGGCCCGGGCCCTGATCCTGGCCAAGCGCCAGGGCAAGCCGCTGTGGGAGTCCGAACTCGGGGCCACCCCGGACTCCGGCACCGATCCCATGCACGCCGGGCCGAGCGGGCTGGCCCGGGCCCTCAACGACGCCTACAACCAGGCCGGGATCACCGGCATCCTGGTCTGGCCGCTGCTGAACGCGATCCCCCCGGACCTCCCGTACGAGAACCGGGGGCTGCTGCTGGCCGACCAGCCGTGGCGCGGGAACTACCAGGTCACCCCGCTGACCTGGGTGATCGCCCAGACCACCCAGTTCACCGCCCCGGGCTGGCGGCACGTCGACGGCGCCAACGGCCTGCTGCCCGGCGACGGGAACTACGACACGTACGACACCTACGAGGCCCCGGACCGCTCGGCCTGGAGCCTGGTGGCCGAGACGTCGGTGGCCAAGACGGCGCGGGCGGAGACCATCCGCATCACCGGGGGCCTGCCCGACCGGGTGGTCCACGTGTGGAGCACCAACCTGCGCGGACCGGGCCAGTTCGTTGACCGCGGCGACATCACCCCCCGCGACGGCCGGTTCACCGTCATGCTCCAGCCCGGGTTCGTGTACACGCTCACCTCCACCACCGGGCAGTCGCGGGCCGGGGGCCACGCGGCGGCGGTCCCGGTGGCCAGCCCGATGCCCCTGCCCTACACGGCCCGCCCGGACCAGGCGGGCCTGGCCCGCGAGCTGAGCCCGATCGAGGGCTCCTTCGGTTACGTCCGTGGCGTGCTGACCGAGACCACGGCGGGCAAGCCGGTCGAATGGCACGACCTCGGCCCGGGGATCTCCCCGTACGCGATCGTCGGCGACAACAGCTGGCGCAACTACACGGTCTCGGCCCGGGTGGTGCTCCCCCGGTCCAGGACCGGGTCATCACCCCCGGGCGCCGGGCTGATCGCCCGGTTCCAGGGGTTCCGCAAGACCACGGTCAGCCATTTCCGCGGCTACGAACTGCGGGTCAGCAGCAACGGCGCCTGGCAGCTGGGCGTGAGCGGCCCGTCGCCGGCGACGCTGGCCTCGGGCCGGGTCTCGGCCCGTCACGACTACAGCATGAGCCTGACCACCGACAACACCACGATCTCGGCCCGCATCGACGGCCGCCGGGTCGCCACCGTGACCAGCCGCGCCTACCGGGACGGGCCGGCCGGGCTGACCAGCCTGGGCTACTACCCGGTCCGGTACCCCAGCTTCAGCGTCGGCTAGCCTCTCGGGCCATGACTGACTGGATCTTCCAGTACAGCGGCAAGGGCAAGCGAAGTGACCTGGAAGCCGCGCTGGCCAAGTCGCCGCTGCGATCGTGGCGGACGCCGCGGTACCGGGACCGGACGGCGACCGGTGACCGGGTCTGGGTCCAGGTGGCGGGCCAGGACGCGCCCGGCATCTACTACCAGGCCACCATCGTGGCCCCGACCTATGAAGATCCCGAGTGGCAGGCGGATGACTCCCCGTACGCCCGCTGGCGGACCGACATCACGGTGGAGCACCGCATCGACCCGCCGCTGCTGCGGGTCGAGCTGCGCGCGGCGGCCGAGCTGAGCTCGTTCTGGCCGTTCCGCGGCTTCCAGGGCTCGACCGTGCCCGTGCCGGACGACATCGCCGCCGCATTGGAAGAGCGGGCCGGGCCACGACTGCTTCCGCTGTAAGGAATGCCGTGGTCAGCGGCGTTCGGCGACGATGAGGACGCGGCGGGTCATGGTGGCGGCGGTGGCGGCCATTTCGGCGAGGTCGTGGCGCACCTGCTCGACCGGCTGGGCGTGCTCGGCGGCCAGTTCCTCGGCCGATTCCATCAGCAGGCGGTCGATCTCGCGCTGGCGGCGTTCCCAGTCGGGGGTCTCGTCGTAGGCGTGCACACCGAAGCCCGCGGCCTCGAGCACCGGGCGGTGATCCGGGACCTGGGGTGGACGACATTCGGGCTGGCGATGATAGTCCCAGGTGGTGAGGACCAGGCGGCCACCGGGACGGAGCACCCGGGCCAGCTCCCGGGCCGCCGCCCGCTTGTCCGGGGTGAACAGCAGGGCGTCGATGCTCATCACCGCGGCGGCGCCGGCGTCGGGCAGGGGCAGGTTCTCGAACGAGCCTTCGGCGGTGCGGACCCGATCGGCCAGGCCCAGCTGGGCGGCCCGGTCGCGGACCTGGGCCAGCCCCTCGGTGGCGATGTCGACGGCCAGGTAGTCGGCGCCGGTGGTCGCGGCCACCCACAGGCCCGGCCCGCCGCGGCCGGAACCGACGTCGGCCAGCAGCTCCCCCGGCCCGGCCCGCACCTCCCGGGCGATGCGGGCCAGTTCGCTGCGCGAGGTGTAGCTGTAGGGGGCGACCTCGGCCGGGTACTCGTCACCGAGGGCGGTGGCCCAGACCCGGGCCTCCACCGCGGATGCGGGCTGGGCGAAGACTTCGCTGAACGAGGCGGCCCAGTCGCGGCTATCGGGCTGGCTACTGGGCTGGCTATTGGGCACCGAGGACCATCCACTTGCCGGTCTCGGCCAGCGGCTCGAAGCCGAGCTTGGCGTACACCCCGTGGGCGTCGGAGGTGGCCAGCATGACCCGGCGCAGGCCGAACGGGGCCAGGTGGTCGCGGGCCGCGGTGACCAGGGCCGTGCCGAGGCCGAGGCCGCGCACGGCCCGGTCGATGTAGACGTCGCACAGCCAGGCGAAGGTCGCCCGGTCGGTGACCACCCGGGTGTAGCCGACCTGGACCCCGGAGTCGGCCCGGTAGGCGCCGAAGTTCAGGGACCCGGCCAGGGCGCGATCCTGGGTGTCCCGGGAGCGGCCGCGGGCCCAGTAGGAGTCCTCGGACAGCCACCGGTGGATCAGCGCGGCGTCCAGGCGGGCCGGGTCGGTGGAAATCTCGTAACCCGCGGGCGCCGGGAGCCGCACCGCCTCGACGTGCGGGCTCATGCCGTGGTCACGGCCTGGCGGATCAGCTGCGCGACCCCGGCGGGGTCTTCCAGGTAGGGCTGGTGGGCCCGGCCGGGCAGGGTCTGGTAGCGGGCGTGGGGCAGGCGCTGGGCCAGTTCCTGGGAGCGGGTGAACAGGAACGGGACATCCAGGTCGCCGCAGGCCACCGTGACCGGGACCTGGATTTCGCTCAGGCGGTCCCAGGCGTTGACGCCGCTGGCCCCGGCGTCTTCGGGGACGTCGTTGGCGATGATGACCGCGTTCATGGCCAGGGCCAGGTCGCGGGCGGGGCCGGTCACGCGGCCTTCGGGCTGGGCCGGGCCGTCCACCCACACCCACATGTCAAGGCGGTTGAGCTCGTCCCGGTCGCCGTCAGCGATGGCCTGGTCCCAGAGCTGCATGAAGCGCTGGCCGTCGGCGTCCAGCTCGGGCTGGGGCGCGCCGCTGACCGCGGTGCCGAGCAGGACCAGTCCCGCCACCCGGTCCGGCGCGGTGAGGGTGGTGTCCAGGGCCAGTCCCCCGCCGGCGGAGGCGCCGACCAGCCAGGCCGGGCCGTCCGCGACCTGGTCGAGCACGGCGATCAGGTCGTCGACGTGCGAGAACGGGCCCGGGCTGGGCGGGGTCTCACCGAAGCCGCGCCGATCGTAGGCGACCACGGTCAGGTCCGGGGCCAGCAGGTCGGCCGTCTGCCGCCAGCCGCGCCGGTCGGCGATGCCCTCGTGCAGCAGGACCAGTACGGGACTACCGCCGGGCCAGCGCTCGGCGGCGAGCTTGATGTCGGGCCGGGTGACGCTCAGGGATTCGCTCACGGTCCCCCATCGTCGCTGGGGCCGGCGGATCGCACAACGTTTTTTGCCGCGGTGACCGGTCAGGCGTCGCGAAGCGGGGCGGCCGGGCCGAGGGCTTCGGCGAGGATCGGGGGGATGGGGCGCTTGCCGGAGCCGTCGGTGGCGATGACCACGTAGACGGTGCGGGCGGTGCAGGTGGGCTGGCCGAGGCGGCGGGTCTGGAAGTCCAGGGCGAAGCTGGTGGTGCCGACGCGGGCGGTGGCGACGGCGACGCGGACGTCGTCGCCCCAGCGGAGGCCGGAGATCCAGTCGATGTCGGTGTGGACGAGCTGGACGTCGAAGCCGGAGTCGATCATCTTCTGGTAGGACAGGCCGCGCGCGGTCAGGAAGCCGTTGAAGGCCTCGTCGAAGTAGGTCAGGTACCAGGCGTTGAAGACCACGTTCTGGGCGTCGACCTCCATGTAACGGACCTGGACGGGGAACTCGTAGACGCCCGGCTCAGTCATGGGCCCATTGTGCCTGCTCGCGGTCAGGTGATGAATGCGCCCCGGCCGGACATCGGGGTGCGGAAGCCGCCGTTGCTGTAGAGCAGCTGGGCGTTGATCCAGGCACCGTCCGGGGAGCAGAGGAAACTGACCAGCCGGGCGGTTTCGGCCGGGGTGCCGAGCCGGCCCAGCGGGGTCAGGCCGGTCAGGGTCTCCCGGTTTTCCGGGGTCATCCAGCCGGTGTCGACCGGGCCGGGATTGATCACGTTGGCGGTGACGCCGCGGTCGGCCAGCTCGTGGGCGGAAGCCAGAACGATGCGGTCGGCCGCGCCTTTGCTGGCTCCGTAGGGCAGATTACCCACGGTGTGGTCGCTGGTCATGAAGATGATCCGCCCCGCCCCGGGCGTACCGCGGAAGCGCAGCCCGAACTCGCGGATGAGCAGCCAGGTGGCCCGGGTGTTGACCGCGAAGTGCCGGTCGAAACTCTCCACGCTGGTGTCGAGCAGGCCCGAGTCGACCGACTCGCAGTGGCACATGATCAGCGCGGTGACCGGGCCGAGTTGCTCCTCAGCAGCGTCGAAGATCCGGGCCGGGGCGTCCGGGCCGGACAGATCAGCGCTGATCGCCGCGGTGGCCGCGCCCTGGGCGGCCAGCGTCTC
>DASXJM010000072.1:0-7949 GCA_036497405.1 Streptosporangiaceae bacterium
GGGCCTGGCGGGCGGGTCGGCGCTGCTGGCCGCCGGGGCCGACCTGACCGCCCGCCCGGCCCTGCGTCGGGCGGGCCGCCTGGGCAGCCTGGGCGGGCTGGCCGCGAGCATGGTGCTGCTCGTGGCCGACCTGGGCCGGCCGGAACGCTTCCACCACATGCTGCGGGTGGCCAAGCCGACGTCGCCGATGAGTATCGGGACCTGGATCCTGGTCGCGTTCAGTCCCGGCAGCGCGCTCGCGGCCGCGGACGAGCTGATGCCGGCGCGGTGGCTGCCCCGGACCCGGTGGCCCGGCCGGCTGCTGAGGCTGGCGGCCCGCCCGGCCGGACTGTCCGCCGCCGCCGTCGCGCCCGGCGTGGCCTCCTACACCGCGGCGCTGCTGTCCCAGACCGCCGTCCCGGCCTGGAGCGAAGCGCGCTGGGAGCTGCCGTTCGTGTTCACCGGCTCGGCCGCCGCCAGCGGGGCGGGACTGGGCCTGCTGGCCGCCCCGGTCGCCGAGGCGGGGCCGGCCCGGCGGCTGGCCCTGATCGGCGCGGCCGGAGAACTGGCCGCGTCCGCGCTGGTCGACCGCAAACCGGCCCTGCCCGCCCGGGCCTACACCACCGGACCGGCCCACCGGATGCGCCGCTGGTCGGAGGGGCTGACCGCAGGAGGCGCGGCGCTGGCCGTGACGCTGGCCCGGCGCAGCCGCCCGGCCGCCGCCCTGGCGGGTCTGGCTTTGCTGAGCGGCAGCGCCTTGCAACGCTTCGGAGTGTTCGAAGCCGGCGTCATGTCCACCGAAGACCCGAAGTACGTCGTCGTCCCGCAGCGCGAGCGGCTGGACCGCCGTCGCGCCGGGGACGAGGACGGAGACGTCAGACCTGGAGGTCCTTCTCGATCCGGGTGAGCCGGTGACGGGCCAGGGCCAGGTTCGACTTGTCCCGGTCCAGCACCAGGTAGAGGAACATCTTCTGGCTGCCGTCCGGGCTGTTGAGCAGCCGGATCAGGTGGTACTGCTTGTGCAGCGTGATCAGAATGTCCTCGATGCTGTCGTTCAGCTGCAGCGAGTCCATCGTCCGCATCTTGGCCCGGATCACCTCGGTGTTACCCGCGGCGGCCAGGTCGAGGTCCAGGTACTTGCCGCCCCCCAGGTTACCCAGGGAGAAGCCGCTCTCCCAGTCCACCAGCGCGACGCCGAGTGCGCCGTCGATGGTCATCGCTTCCTTGAGTGCCGTCTCAATGTTCATGCCCCGCCCCTTCACCATCCTGGGCCGCGTCCGCTGGCCCACGTTGTCACCGGTTTGTGCCGGGCCGCCCCCGGCTGGGCCGGCCCTGCACGGCTAGCCCTTGGTGAGCTAGCCCTCTGATCTGGCCTGCCAGTCCTGGGCCCAGTCCTGGTCACGCTGTCTCAGCTGCCGGCGGTGGCGGTCGCTGTCGCGTTGACGCTCCACGCCGGCTGCAATCCCAGCCAGGCTAGTGAACCGGTCCGTTACGGGCGGGCGAATGACACCTAATTTTTACTAAATTTCACGATTAGAGCCGATTGTGAGGCTAAGTCCCAGGTGGGAACGGTGTCGTACCCGTCTCGACCAGCCCCGATCGACCCCTGGCCCGGCTTGAGGCCGGCTGCTGAGAGTCCGGGTGCCGGTCCGAAACCACCCTAAATACGGCCAAAAATCGGATGATTATCCGGTGGCTGGTTCCCCGGCCACCCGCGTGGCCTGCTTGAATGTTCCTGACTCCGGCCGATTCGTGCCGGTTTCCGCAGGTTGGCCGGGTGGGGGGGAGCAGGAACAGTGTCCAGTCTCGAAGACTCCCTCCGCCGCATTCTGGCCGTGGAAGGAGTCCGCTCCGCGGCCCTCATCGACCTGGCCACCGGCATGGTGGTGCAGTCGGCCGGGGATGAGCCGGCCGCCCTGCCCGCGATCGCGGACAGCCTGGCCCAGGAGGCGCGGGCGGCCGCAGCGGCCCAGGGCCCGCAGCAACCCGGCGGCGGCCTGGACGAGATCGCGCTCAACACCGCGGGCCGCCTGCAACTGACCAAGGTGCTGGACGCCCGCCGCCCGGGCGAAGGGCTGCTGCTCTTCGTCGACGTGGACCGGACCCACGCCAACCCGGCCCTGGCCACGCTGCGGATCGGCCAGGCCGCACCCTCGGTGCTGGCCTAGACATGGCCACTGGAGATCCCGCGGACGCCGTGACCGACCCCGTGCTGCGCGAGTCCCTGACCAGCAGCGCGGCCGTGGGGCTGACCGGCGTGCTGCAGGTGATAGGGGACCCGGGCGGGACCGTCTACCTGTCCGGCGGCGAGATCATCGGCATCAAGACCCCGGGCGCACCCAGCCTGGAGGTCCTCGTGCTCAAGTCCGGCCGGGTGCCCGAAGACGGCTGGGAGGCCGCGTTCTCGGCCGCGGCCGCCGGGACCACCATGTCGGCCGAGCTGATCACCCGCGGCCTGATCGGGGCCGGTGAACTCGAGGCCCTGCTGCGCACGGCCGTGGCCGACGCGCTGTTCGTCCTGGCCTGCGGCTACGTCGATCAGTGCCGCCCCGAGCCGGGCCCGGTCAGCGTCCTGCTGCCGCTGGACCCGCCCGCCGAGGCCGCCTGGCTGCTGGCCGAGGCCGAGCGGCGGATGAACGCATTGGCCGCCATCCCGGGCCTGACCGGCTACCAGCGGGCCCGGGTCCAGCCCGCGCCGGGCGTGGTGCCGGCCGATCTCATCCTGGGTGGCGGCCGAGACGAGCTACTAGCCCTGGCCAACGGTCGCCGCACCCCGCGCGACCTGGCCTTTGCCCTGGGCCGAGGGGTCTACGCGACCACCCTGGAACTGGGGCGCATGCAGCACGAGGGACTGCTGGTGACCACCTCGCACCGGGCCCCCCCGTCCTCGCTGGCCACACCCCAGGCCAGCACCGCCCCGGCCAGCACCGCCCCGGCCAGCACGGCCCCGGCGAAGACCGTCCGCGCCGAACCGGCTCCGGCCACCAGCGAACCGGCCAACAGTGAGCCGGTCGCCGACCACGAGCCCGCGGAGCCGGCCGCCGCCAGCGAGCCTGCCCCACCGGCCGAGGCCACCAACGGCGACCGCCCGGGCGGCCACGGCCTGACCCGGCGCCGCCGGGGACGGCACGGCGACGACGCGGGTGCGGACATGTCCATGCTGCTGCGGCTGCTGAGACCTCGGTCCAGCGGAGATTGAAACTAAAAACAACATAGGTACCGGGCCAGCACGAGAGGGAGGGAGGGTCTCTGGTGGCCGATGACAGTCTGCTCAACGAGATGCAGGAACTACGGGACCGGGTGACCGGCATTACCGGCGCCGCCGTGGCCAGCCGGGACGGCCTGATCATCAAGGCCGATGTGGACGACGTCAACCCGGACAACCTGGCCGCGCTGGCCGCGGCCTGGCTCGGCGTAGCTCAGCGGATGGCCAGCGAGGCCGGACAGGGCCTGCTGCGCGAGGCGGTGACGCGCAGCAGTGGTGGCTACGTCGCCATCTACGCCGTCGGCCGGACCGCGGTCCTGCTGCTGACCGGCGACGAAGGACTGGACATCGGGCGGCTGCACCGGGAATCACGGTCCTCGGTGGAGAACATCGAGGCCGTCCTGGCCAGCGCGCCCGCCACACCCGGCATCTTCCGCCAGCTCGGCTAGCCTGGCGGACCGGGCTCGGCTGGCCTGGCGGCCGGCCCGGAACCACCCCGCCGGAACCGGCCGGAGCCACCGGCCCGGAATAACCGGGCTGGCCGGCCGATTATCGCTGGTATGACGGTTCAGGACCTGGACACCACGGCCTACACCGACGACTGGCGCGACTGGCATCGCGCCCACGAGGCCCGGCGGGCCGACCCGCACGGCTTCCTGGCCATCACCGGGCGGCACTGGCTGAGCCCCGAGCCGGAGCGGTTCGACGACGCTCCCGGCGCCTGGAGCGCCCAGGACGGCCGGGTCACCGTGGTTCTGGACGACGGTGAGCAAGCGTCCGTGGACGGGGTCCCGATCACCGGCGAGCACACCTTCGCCCCCATCCCGGAACGTGGCAACATCGACGTCACCTGGGGCGACGCCGTCATCGAGGTGGCCAAGCGCGGCGGCTACGACATCGTCCGGCCCCGCCACCCCGACCACCCGCTGCGCACCGGCTACACCGGCACCCCGGCCTACGCGCCGGACCCGCGCTGGGTCCTGACCGGCCGGTACCAGCCGTTCCCCGAGCCGCGCCAGGTCACCGTGGGCGCCGTCGTCGAGGGGCTGCAGCACGTCTACGAGGCCCCCGGCCAGGTCGAGTTCGAGGTGGACGGGCAGCGACGGCACCTGACCGCCTTCAACGGGTTCACCCCCGGCGCCCTGAACATCCTGTTCACCGACGCGACCTCCGGGGTCACCACCTACGCGGCCAACCGCTCGCTGGCGGTCGCCGCCCCGGCCGACGACGGCACGGTCACCCTGGACTTCAACCACGCGGTCAACCTGCCCTGCGCCTACACCGAGTTCGCCACCTGCCCGCTGCCCCCGGCCGAGAACCGGCTCCCGGTCGCGGTCGAAGCCGGCGAGCAGAAGCCCACCTGACCGATATCGCCTGGCCCGGCCCGGCCTGCCGGCGTTAGCGTGAGCAGGTGCCTCCCGAGCGATATGTGCTGGCCTACGCGCTGGCGTCAGCCATTCTCATCGTCATTCCCGGTCCCAGCGTGCTGTTCACCGTCGGCCGCGCGCTGGCCTACGGGCGGCGGACCGCGCTGGCCACCGTGTGCGGCAACGTGGCGGGGAACTACCTGGTCGCCGCCTGCGTTGCGTTCGGCCTGGGCTCGCTGGTCCAGCGCTCGGCCCAGGTGTTCCTGGCCGTGAAGCTGGCCGGCGCCCTCTACCTGATCTATCTGGGGGTGCAGGCCATCCGCCACCGGGCCACGCTGGCCGAAGCCTTTTCAGCCAACGTCCCGGCCCGCGGCGACGCCCGCGCGGTCCGCGACGGCTTCCTGGTCGGGGTGACCAACCCCAAGGCGTTCATCCTGTTCGGCGCGGTGCTGCCGCAGTTCGTGGACCGCGCCGCCGGGCATGTCCCGGTTCAGATGCTGCTGCTGGCCCTGATCTCGGTCACCATCGGCCTGGCCTCCGACAGCACCTGGGCCCTGGCCGCCGGTGGCCTGCGCACCTGGTTCGCCCGCTCCCCGCGCCGCTTCGCCATGGTCGGCGGGGCCGGCGGCCTGGCCATGATCGGCGTCGGGGTCTCGGTCGCCGTCACCGGCCGCCCGCACTGACTTCGCTCACCAGCCACCCAATCGAAACAAGAAGTAACATCGGGCATATTGTCGGTGGTGGTTACAAAACGTACGATCCTGCATACAAGCGGCTACCCCGGCCGCCTCGGGCGAGAGGCATTCCCGCTATGCACCATCGTCTGCGCAGGCTCGTGCTCATCGGCTCGATCGCCTGTGTGCCCGCGCTGGGCACGCTCCTCGGCGTGGCCGGCACGGCCACCGCCGGCACGGCCACTACCCCGGCCACCACGTCCAGCCCCGGTGCCCAGGCCGCCACCGCGGCCCGCAACGCGATCAAACAAATGGTCATCGGCGAACACGGCAACAACCACGCGATGTCCGGTCACGCCCTGGCCCACACGGCCCGGGGCGGCGTTTCGGCCCTCAACCAGGTCACCAGCACCAACTGGGCCGGTTACGCCGACGACAGCACCGGCGGCCACACCTACAGCAAGATCACCGGCAACTGGGCCGAGCCGTCGGCCAGCTGCACCTCGACCGAGTCGCTGGCCGCGTTCTGGATCGGCATCGACGGCTACACCAGCAGCTCGGTCGAGCAGGACGGCACCCTGGTCGAGTGCTACCGGAGTACCGCGTATTACTACACCTGGTGGGAGATGTATCCGTCGAACGCCATTCAGGTGGTGGGGTCCTCGGTCCGCCCCGGCGACAGCATCAGCACCTCGGTGACCAAGAGCGGCAGCAGCTACAAGCTGACCGTCACCGACTCCACCCACCCGGCCAACAGCTTCTCCACCACACAGTCCTGCTCCGGCTGCGCGGCCAGCAGCGCCGAATGGATCGCCGAAGCGCCCAGCGGATCCAGCGGGGTCGAACCGCTGACCAACTTCCACAGCTGGACCGCCAGCGGGGCCACCGTGACCTCCGGGTCCACGTCCGGGGTCATCTCCAGCTTCCCGGACGACGAGCTGACCATGATCAACAACTCGGGTGCGGTCAAGGCCCAGCCCGGCGCGCTCAACGGCAGCGGCAACGGGTTCACGGTGACCTGGGAGCGTAGCTCCTAGACCCGGCATGTACTGAACATGCCTTCGGCCGGGGAAACTTCCGCCTCCGGTGCCGGCCGAAGGCATGTCCAGGCGGGGCTGACGCTCCGCCCGGCAGTGATCTCGCCCCCTCAACGAGACCAGCTGTCGTACAGTAACCGGTATATGTCGCGCTTAGTTCTCAGCCGGTGAGAGGGATGAGTGGCGCCGATGGGATCGGTCTCCGTCGCACCCGACCTGGCTGACGGCGGCCCCCGCGAGGCGGCAGCGGCTTACCTGCGCGAACTCCTGCTGCGGCCGGGCCGGTTCCGCAGCGCCTGGGAACAGTACGCCGAACGCAGCCGGCCCGGGCACATCAACCAGCTGGCCGTGGCCGAGGTGCTGGCCCGTCACCTGTGGGAGTACCCGCGCCGCTCCGGTGACGCTGAGGTACTGCCCCGCCAGCTCAAGGACACCGCGTCCCGGGCCCTGTCCGGCAAGCTGCTCAGCAAGGCCGCCCTGCGGCTGTTCATCGACGCCTTCGACCTGCCCCGGTTCGAGCAGGACCAGCTCTGGAAGCTGTGGGAGGGCTTGGCCCGGACCCGGGTCCTGTCCGGCCCCGGGTCGCTGCGCGGCCCGGCCCAGCAGGAACTGGAGACCGCGATCGGGCCCGCTCAGCACCGGACCCTGTCCGTGCACGACCACCACTACGTGGGCGCCGACGGCCTGGCCCTGCGGACCCGGACCCTGCAGGTGGTCGAGGCCATCGCCGACCAGGTCGAGCGGATTCCCTATATATACGACACCAGCGCGCTGTCCATCGACCTGGTCCAGGGCTGCACCGGCCTGGGCTCGGCGTTCCGTGAGGTGACCAGCGGTGTGTTCGCCACCGACCTGCTGCTGGCCCGGACCCTCGACTACGGGGAGACCGCCACCCTGGAGTACGTGACCACGTTCAGCTACCAGACCATCGGGCCGGCGGAGCTGATCGGGGAGTACGCCGAGTACCGGCGGGCCGTACGGCGCCGGATGGAGAACGTCGACCTCCGGGTCGAGTTCGACCCCGGCCGCCTGCCCGCGACGGTGTGGTGGGCCAGCTGGGACGGCATTGACGGCGCCGTCGACCAGCAGGAACAGGTGGACCTGGACGCCCAGAACTCGGCCCACCACTTCCTGCAGGCGCTGGAAAACGCGGTGGTCGGTTTTCACTGGGAGTGGTAACACGGTCGGCATGCGTCCCGACCTCAGACCGCCGCCCAAGCTGACCCCGGGGGACCGGGTGGCCGTGCTGTCCCTGTCCTTCGCCGCCCCGGCGGTCTTCCCGGCCGTGCACGAGCAGGCCATGGGCCGGCTGCGCGAGGACTTCGGCCTGGAGCCGGTGGAGTATCCGACCACCCGCCGCCTGGGCGCCAGCCCTCAGGACCGGGCGGCTGACCTGATGGCCGCGTTCACCGACCCCGGCATCGCCGGCCTGCTCGCCACCATCGGCGGCGACGACCAGCTCACGGTGCTGCCGTTCCTCGACCCGGACCTGGTCGCGGCCCACCCCAAGCCGTTCGCGGGCTTCAGCGACAACACCAACCTGCTCAACTGGCTGTGGAACCTGGGCCTGGCCAGCTGGCACGGCGGCTCGACCATGATGCACCTGGGCCGCGGCGGTGGCCTGCACCCGCTCTCAGCCGCCTCCCTGCGGGCCGCGCTGCTGGACGGCGGCGACCTCGACCTGCAG
>DASXJM010000073.1:0-4611 GCA_036497405.1 Streptosporangiaceae bacterium
GGCGTAGGCCCGGCCGGGGATCTTGTACCGATCGGCCACGGCCTGCTCGTCGATGATGTCCAGGTTGTTCAGGCCGCGGACGGTGTAGACGACCCGGACTCCGCGTTCGTCGTCGACCAGCTGGAACAGGTCGCGGTCGCCGGTGATCACATCGACCGGGCGGTCGGCCCGGTTGGCCAGGGTGGCGATCACGTCGTCGGCCTCATAGCCCTTGGCCCCGGCCACGGCCAGGCCGGCCGCGGCCAGCACGTCGTTGATAATCGGGACCTGCGGGATCAGCCCTTCCGGGGTCTGCTCATCGTTGCCTTGAGCGACGCGGTGCGCCTTGTAGGACGGCACGGCCTCGACCCGGAACGCGGGCCGCCAGTCTTCGTCCATGCAGGCCACCAGGCCGGCTGGATCCCGGGCCCGAACCAGCCGGGCGATCATGTCCAGCAGGCCCCGGACCGCGTTGACCGGCGTGCCGTCCGGCGCCGTGACGGTGTCCGGCACGCCGTAGAACGCGCGGTAGTAGAGCGAGGCGGTATCGAGCAGCATCAGCGAGCCCACGCCGCCATCCTGCCAGGTCCGGCCGACATAATGAGTCAATGACCGGCCACTGGCAGCTCAGCACCGCGGGATCGCGCCGCTGACCGGGGCCCCGGCCGAGGCCCTGTCGGCCGCGCTGCTGGCGATCACCCTGGTCGCCGCCGTGACCCGGCCCCGGTGGCTGCCGGACAGCGTGGTGGCCGTGGCCGGCGCGGTCATCGTCATCGCCGCCGGGGTGCTGCCGCTGGCTTCGGCCCGGTCCGAGGCCGGGCGGCTGCTGCCGGTGGTGGGCTTCCTGGCCGCGGTGCTGGTGCTGGGCCAGCTGTGCGAGGCCGAAGGCCTGTTCACCGCGGCCGGCGCCCGGCTGGCCCGGTGGAGCGGCCGCGACCCGGTCCGGCTGCTCACCGGCACGTTCGCGCTGGCCTCGGCGACCACCGCCGTGCTCAGCCTGGACACCACCGTGGTCCTGCTGACCCCGGTGGTGCACGACACCACGGCCCGGCTGCGGCTACGGCCCCGGCCGCCGATGTACGCCTGCGCGCACCTGGCCAACTCGGCGTCGTTGCTGCTGCCGGTGTCGAACTTGACCAACCTGCTGGCCTTCTCGGTCAGCGGGCTCAGCCTGGGCGGATTCACCGCGGCCATGGCGCTGCCCTGGCTGGCCGCGATCGCGGTGGAGTACGTGGGGTTCCGGCTGTTCTTCCGCGGTGACCTGACCCGCCCGGTGGAGGTGGGTGAGGCCGAGGAAGCTGGTGGCGCCGCTCCCCCGGTGCCGCGCTATCCGCTGTTCGTGGTGCTGGCCACGCTGGCCGGGTTCGTCGTGACCTCGTTCGCGGGGATCAGCCCGGCCTGGGCCGCGCTGGGCGGCGCCGTGCTGCTGGCGGTCCGCAGCCTGATCCAGCACGAGACCACCGCGGCCGGGATCGTACGAGCGGCCGCCATCCCGTTCCTGCTGTTCGTGCTCGGCCTGGGCCTGGTCGTCCGGGCCCTGACCGACCACGGCCTGGGCTCGGCCATCACCCGGCTGCTGCCGCACGGGTCGTCGCTGCCCGCCCTGCTGGCCATCGCATTCCTGGCCGCGGCCATCGCCAACCTGGTCAACAACCTGCCCGCGGTGCTGATGCTGCTGGCCGCGGTCACCGGGGTCAGCGCGGCCGGCGGCGGCGCGCACCAGGTCGCGGGCCCGGTGCTGGCCGTGCTGATCGGCGTCAACATCGGGCCGAACCTCACCTACGCGGGCTCGCTGGCCACGCTGCTGTGGCGCCGGCTGCTGGCCGAACGCGACCGCGACGTGGACCTGGGTGAGTTCACCCGGCTCGGCCTGGTCACGGTGCCGGCCGGGCTGGCCGTGGCCACCGTGGCCCTCTGGCTGGGCCTGCGCTTGACCGGTGCCGGCTGACTCAGCTTTCTTCTGAGTTACCGGGCCAGGAGTCGGCCAGATCACGCACGTGCTTGATCGCCTCGGTCAGGGGCGTGCCCCGCCCGACTGCGATCCCGATCAGATAGGAGGTCACCGGCGCGGCGGGCCGGTCGACATTGTGCGCCACGTCCCTGGTCATGTCCAGGATCGTTCTCGTGTCGGCGGGGTTGGCCGTCACGCCCAGATCTGCGGCCACGGCCATGACCCACCGGTCGATCGCGCTGCTCATGATGCCCACTCTGTCAGACCCGGCGCATCCTCCGATCGGAGGATGCCGGCTCGGCCCGGCCGGACGATGCCGGACCCGGCGGCGGGTGGCACGATCAGTCAGGTGGCAATGGTCATGGAAGATCCGTGGCAGGCGCGGCTGAACCGGATGCGGCAGCTGCTGCCGCTGCCGTTCCTGGCCTTGTCGGCCGCGATCGCCTTCACCGTGCCGGCCAGCGCGTTCCACCGCTGGGCTCGCTTCGAGCTGGGCCTGCCGCTGGTGGCGGCGGCCGCCGTGCTGTGGGTGGTGGCCACCGTGCGGCTGCGCGGCGACCCGTCGACCCGGTGGCGGCTGCCGGTATTCGCAGCCCACATCGCGCTGGCCGCGGTGCTGGTCTGGGTCGACCCGGCCTTCGGGGTGTTCGCCTACATCGGTTTCCTGTACTCCTACGGGCTCGGGCCCCGCTGGCGCATCGCCGGGTTCATCGCCACCGCGCTGGTGGTGTCGGCCGCCATGTCCGGCGGCTACCCGAGCGGCCGGGCCAGCCAGACGCTGGCCTACGTGCTGATCGCGGCGGTGCTGGTGGCGCTGGTGTACAACACGGCCCGGATCACCACCCTGGCCCTGGACCAGAACGCCGAACGGGGCCAGATGATCTCTGAGCTGGCCGAGGCCAACCGGCGCCTGGCCGAGTCCATGGCCGAGAACAGCCGCCTGCACGACAAGCTGGTGGACCAGGCCCGGGAAGCGGGCATCGTCGAGGAGCGGCAGCGCCTGGCCGGGGAGATCCACGACACCCTGGCTCAGGGCCTGACCGGGATCATCTCCCAGCTGGAAGCGGCCGAGCACGTGCGGGACCACCGCGGCGACTGGTCCCGGCACCTGACCCAGGCCCGGACGCTGGCCCGGTCCAGCCTGACCGAGGCCCGGCGCTCGGTCCGGGCCCTGCGGCCCGAGCAACTGGAGGACGCCAGCCTGCCCGAGGCGCTGGACGAGCTGACCCGGACCTGGTCCGAAGGGTCGGGAGTGGCCGCCCGGCTGGACACCACCGGCACTGCGGTCCGGGCCGGCGCGGACGTGGAGGCGGCGGTGTTCCGGGCCGCCCAGGAGTCGCTGTCCAACGTGGCCAAGCACGCCCGGGCGGGCCGGGTCCAGCTGACCTTGAGTTACGCCGGCGACACGCTGCTGCTGGACGTGGCCGACGACGGGATCGGGTTCGATCCGCAGGCGGTGGCCACGGCCGTGGATGGCGCCGCCGACGGCTCCGGCGGTTACGGCCTGGCCGGCATGAAGCAGCGACTGGCCCGCATCGGCGGCACGCTCACCATCGAATCCGCCGTGGGCGCGGGTACCACCATCAACGCCACGGTCCCGTTGACCGGGCCGCAACCAGGAGAACGCTGATGACCGCTATCCGGCTGCTGATCGTCGACGATCACCCCATCATGCGCGACGGGCTGCGCGGGGTCTTCGGCGGCGACGAGGACTTCGAGGTGGTGGGCGAGGCCGGCGACGGCGCCGAGGCGATCCAGAAGGCACAGGCCCTGCACCCGGACGTGATCCTGATGGACCTGCGCATGCCGGGGGTCGGCGGGGTGGAAGCCATCACCCGTCTGCGCGACCAGCAGAACCCGGCCCGGATCCTGATCCTCACCACCTACGACACCGACCGCGACGTACTGCCCGCGATCAAGGCCGGAGCCACCGGCTACCTGCTCAAGGACGCCCCCCGGGACGAGCTGATCCGCGCCGTCCGGGCCGCCCACCAGGGCCAGTCGGTGCTGGCCCCCACCGTGGCCAGCACCCTGGTCGGCCTGGCCGGCAACCGGACCCCGGACAGCCGGCTCAGCCCACGCGAGGTCGAGGTGCTCAAGCTGGTCGCCGAGGGCGCCACCAACCAGGTGGCCGCGCGCAAACTGCTGGTCAGCGAGACCACGATCAAGACCCACCTGCTGCACATCTACACCAAGCTCGGGGTCCGTGACCGGGCTTCGGCCGTGGCCACCGGCTACCAGCGCGGCCTCCTGGGCTGACCGAATGGACGCCGACGAGGACTTCGCGGCCGGCCGCCAGGTCGATGTGCACTTCCGCGACCTGGACGACGTCGAGCACCGTCTGGCCGAGGCCCGGCAGGGGCGGTTCGGCATTGAGATGCTGACGTTCCACCTGGCTGGGATTCCCGCCTATCTGGTGGTCGGCGAGCTGGCGGAGAACCGGTGCTGTCCGGCCGCCGCTTCTTGCTGTTATCAGACAATGCCGTTCAGCTGGAGTTGATCTTGGCGGTGGGGCCTGGGTGGCGGGGCCCGGCCTGGTGCGGGGTGATCCATTGCTGGGCAGCAGTTGCAGCGAATACCACTGCAGGTGCTGCCCGGGGGTGGATCTTGTGACGGGCGTGACGAGTGTGAGGGTGAGGCCGGGCCGCGGGGGCTGGTGGCAGCTGAGACGTTGCAGCCCT
>DASXJM010000074.1:0-3250 GCA_036497405.1 Streptosporangiaceae bacterium
CCGGGGCGGCTTGGGACGGCCCGGGCGGCCGTCCTCGCGGACAGTGAGTCCCAGCGGCAGTGCTGAGCTGGGCTGACTCGGTGACACGGGGTTCCTCGATGGGGTTGGAAAACAAACAGCGACGATCAAGGATAGGCGGACTGGGCGAGCGGCTGGGGCGGGCAGCCGGAACGGGGCGGGTGGGCCACCGGTGCAAGTGGGTAAATTCAAAGTATGCCGACGTTGCGCCGGGAATCCGCGGGATCGCTGCAGCCGCGTACGCTGCTGGAGAGCGAGAACCCGTACGAGAGCCGCCGCCTCACGGTCGAATACGACGGGGTGACCACCGCCGCCTACCTGCACGACGCCACCAGCACGGTCGCCGCGACCTGGATCGCCAACCACGTGCCCGCCCCGGCCAGCACCGATGTGGACCGGATCGAGTCCGGGCAGGCGCCGATCATGCCGGCCGGGCACACCAAGCTGCCGGAGGGGCGGCCGGCCTTCGAGCCGGGCACGCTGGAGCCGCTGTGGTTCGAAGAAGGCGACGGCGTGGCCGTGCTGGAGAACGGCAAGCTGCTGGCGGTCATCCCGGGCTGGTCCGACGCCAGCCGGGGCATGCCCGGCTACAGCCGCGACATCGTGGGCCAGACCCCGTTCGGCTGGTCCCTGGACGACGCCATGGAGGGGCTGGGCCCGCGGGTGGAGCGAGCCCGGGCCTACTGGAAGTGGCGCGGCCACGAGCGGTCCTGGGGCGTGTTCCAGCAGGGCGTGCTGGGCCACCTGAATGACCAGCTGGGCGAGGGCGGCCACTACTGGGACGCGTCCGTGGGCAAGCAGCCGATGGCCGGGATTTCGGAGCGGCCGCCGACCGCGGACCGCCCCTACAGCGTGCTGTCCACGGTTGGCATGAGCTGCCAGCGGATGCCGGTGGTGGAACGGCTGGTCCAGGACCCGGGCCAGTACGCGCGGATCGAGCTGGCCTTGGCCACCACCATGCCGCCCGCGCTGGCGGCCCGGGTCTTCCTGTGGCTGGCCCCCTACCCGTGGCGCGCGGTCACCTGGTTCGGGGCCGGCCACAGCGTCCGCTGGTACCACGAGCCGTCGACGTTCCCGCTCGGCCACGGCTACGAGGCCGTGCTGCTCCTCGACGAGCCGGCCGGCCTGCCCGGCCCCGAGCCCCCCAACCTGTCCGGCTTCTCCTTCGGCGGCGACCCCGTCCGCTGGCTGTGGGTCGTCCCCATCACCGAGCAGGAACGCCTCATCGCCAAGGACGAAGGCTCCGCCAGCCTCATCACCCAGCTCGCCGCGGGCGACCGCAGCTGGATCGTCGCCGACCCCGCCGCCAACCCCGAAGGTCACGCCGACCCGATCTGATCGTTATTCACCGTGGCCGGTCAGCACCCGCCCGTACTCCGGTTCCCGCTCCGGTCCCGTCCCGCTCATCCCGGACGCCGCGGCCAGGGTGGTCACCGCTCGGGCTTGACCGCCTGGACGATGGCCGACTGCAGGCCGGGCGCGACCTCGTGGGTGGGGGTGATCGTGATCCCGGCGAACCCGGCCCGGGCCAGCCCGTCCCGGTACTCGCCGAACGACAGCACCCCGGCCAGGCAGCCCACCGGCCGCCCCCGCTCCCGGCGCTCGGCCTCGGTCAGCCCGTCATCGCCCAGGATGTCGGAGACCCCGAACCGGCCCCCGGGCCGGAGCACGCGGAAGCTCTCGGCGAAGACGGCCTGCTTGTCGCCGGACAGGTTGATCACGCAGTTGGAGATGATCACGTCCACGGCGGCCGCGGGCAGCGGGATGGCCTCGATGTGGCCTTCCAGGAACTCCACGTTGGCCGCGCCGGCCTCGGCGGCGTTGGCCCGGGCCAGGTCCAGCATCTCCCCCGTCATGTCCAGGCCGTAGGCCTGACCCGACGGCCCGACCCGGCGTCCGGACAGCAGCACGTCGATCCCGCCGCCCGAGCCCAGGTCCAGCACGGTGTCACCCGCGCGCAGCTCGGCCACGGCCAGCGGGTTGCCGCAACCCAGGCTGGCCGCCACCGCGTCACCCGGCAGCCCGTCCTGCTCGGCGGCGCTGTACAGGTCACTGCCCGTGCCCGTCTCGCCGGGCGCCGCGCAGGTGTCACCGCAGCTGGCGACCCCACCCGCGGTGACCGCGGTCGCGGCGCCGGCGTAGCGGGCCCGGACCCGCTCGCGGACCTCGTCCAGCTCATCGGGTCTGGTCATGGTGATCACGTCCCCTTCAGCTCGGTGGGGCCGGCTGGGCTAGCCGCCTGATGCCGGTCCGGCGGGCGGGCAGCCGATCAGCGTGCCCAGGCTGGCCAGCGCTTCGGCGCGGGCCCGGTAGTAGACCCACACGCCGCGCTTGTCCCGGTCGACCAGGCCGACGTCGTACAGCACCTTCAGGTGATGGCTGATGGTCGGCTGGGACAGGTCGAACGACTCACCCAGCTCACACGCGCAGATCTCGCCGCCCGGATGGGACGCCACCAGCGACATCAGCCGCAACCGCACCGGGTCGGCCAGCGCCTTCAGCAGCGGCGCGACCTGCTCGGCCTGCTCGGCCGACAGCGGCCGCGCCGACAGCGGGGCACAGCACGCCACCGCCTCGGCCGGATCCAGCAGGGTGAGGGACTTCGGCATGCCAACATATTGACAGCCTTCTATGTCTACCGGCAAGGTCGGCGTCGTGCATTATGACGATGCGGCCGTCGGCGGTCGCGCGCAGGTCAACCTCGATCACCGGGAACCCGGCCACTACCGAGTGGCGGAACGCCGTCAGCGTGTTCTCGGGGTATCCGACCGCCATCCCGCGGTGCGCGGCAATGACCACCTGTGCATCCAGACGGGTCATGGACGCTCCTTACCGGCTTGGTCGTTCCGGGCCGCCACCTGTGGCCGCCAGCTGACGACCTCAAAAGGTGCCGTGGCGACCCGGCTCACGACCAAACCGCGTTCACGGAGCACGCGCATGGCCCGCCGGGCGGAACGGACCCCGGCCAATTCAGTGGATGTGCAGGCTGACGCCCAGGAGGACCAGCCACCAGAGCAGAATGGCGAGGATGGCGGAGAGCAGGGTCTTGAGGAATGCCACCGTGATGTAGTGGTGCTCCCAGGCCACGATGAGGCCGATGATGATGTAAACGAGGATGAGCAGGCGTCTCAGCGTGACTCTTCGCATCGCTTCATGGACTCCGTCTCCCCCCACGGTTGATGAATCAACCGCTGTGTCCCCGCCAAGATCATCTATAAACGCCACAAAATGG
>DASXJM010000075.1:0-2307 GCA_036497405.1 Streptosporangiaceae bacterium
ACCGCGGCGCCCTCGTCGGCCCCCGTGCGCGCCCGCGCCGACCTGGCCAGTGTGACGATCTTCTGGTCCTCGGCGCCCAGTTCAGCCACGATCCGTGCTCCTCTCCCGCACTTCGTCCACGTCGTCCGACTCGTGCTCCACCGGCCGGACCAGCACCGACGTGATCCGCATCCGGCCACGCCGGTCCTTGCCGCCCTCGGCCTGCAACTGGAGGCCTGCGATCTCGGCCTCGGCACCGGGCAGCGGCACCCTGCCCAGCCGCTGCGCGATCAGGCCACCGACCGTCTCGACGTCGTCGTCGTCCAACTCGACGTCGAACAGTTCGCCGAGGTCCTCGGTGGGCAGCCGCGAGCTGACCCGCACCGTGCCGTCCGGCAGGTGCTCGATCGGCGGGCGTTCGTCGGCGTCGGACTCGTCGGTGATCTCGCCGACGATCTCCTCCAGGATGTCCTCGATGGTGACCAGGCCGGCCGTGCCGCCGTATTCGTCGATCACGATGGCCGCGTGGATCTGCTGGGACTGCATCTGGCGCAGCAGTTCGTCGATGGGCTTGCTGTCGGGCACGTAGGTGGCCGGGCGCATGACCTCGGTGACCGGGGCCGGGTCCGCGTCCGGGTGCTCGTGGGTCCAGGCCACGATGTCCTTGAGGTAGGCGATGCCGACCACGTCGTCTTCGTTCTCGCCGGCCACCGGGATACGGGAGAACCCGCTGCGCAGGTGCAGGGACAGGGCCTGGTCCACGGTCTTGTCCCGGTCGATGAAGACCATCTCGGTCCGGGGCACCATGACCTCGCGGACGATGGTGTCGCCCAGCTCGAACACGGACCGGACCATCTCGCGCTCGCCGGGCTCGATGACGCTGCGCTGCTCCAGGAAGTCGACCAGGCCGCGCAGCTCGGACTTGCCGGTCAGCGGGCTGGCGGCGGTGCCGCGGCCACGGGTGAGCACGCTGCCCGCGGCGACCAGCATCCGGGGGATCGGGCCCAGGATCACGCCCAGCGGGTAGAGCACGGTGGCCGCGCCCAGCGCCACCCGCTCGGCGCCGCGGCGGCCCAGCGGGGCCGGGCTGATCCCGACCACCAGGTAACCGACCCCGACCATGACCGCCAGCGCGATCAGGAAGCCCTTCCAGCCCGCGCCGAACCAGTGCACGAACGCCGCCACCACCAGCACCGTGGCCGAGGTTTCGCAGGTGACCCGGAGCAGCAGCAGGATGTTCAGGTAGCGGGGCAGATCGGCGAAGACCGCGCGGAGCCGCTTGGAGGCCGGGCGGCCCGAGCCGGCCAGCTGTTCGGCCCCGACCGCGGACAGCCGGGCCAGGGTGGCTTCGGCGCTGGCCCACCAGCCCGCCATCAGCACGAGTACGACCGCGGCGACGATCAGCCAGGCCTGGGCCGTCATCAGCCCGACGAGCCTTCCTGGGGATCTTCTTGCGGGCCTTCTTGCGAGTCGGCGGGGCGGCCGGCGGGGGCGGGGCGGCCGGCGGTGGCGGGGCGGCCGGCCCGCCAGGAGGCGAGCAGGCGGTCCTGCAGGCCGAACATCTCGGCCTTCTCCTCCGGCTCGGCATGGTCGTAGCCGAGCAGATGCAAGATGCCGTGCACGGTCAGCAGCTCCAGCTCGGCCTGGGCGCTGTGGCCGGCCTCGCGGGCCTGGGCGGCCGCCACCGGCGGGCAGAGCACCACGTCGCCGAGCAGGCCGGGGTCCGGGCCGGGCTCCTCGGCACCGGCCCGCCCCGCGTTGCCCCCGCCCAGATGGGGCGGGCGCAGCTCGTCCATGGGAAAAGAGAGCACGTCGGTCGGGCCGGGCTCACCCATCCAGCGCTCGTGCAGCTCGGTCATGGCCTTCTCGTCCACCACCAGCACGGACAGCTCGGCCAGCGGGTGGATGTGCAGCTCGTCCAGCACGTAGCGGGCGATCGCGGCCAGCGCGACCTCGTCCACTTCCACGCCGGACTCGTTGGCGATGTCGATGCTCACGGGGTACCCGCGGTCACTGACCGCGCTTCCCCCCTCCGCGTGGGCCGCGCCGGGCGGCGCTCTCCTGCTGCTGGTGCTGGAGCTGCTCGGCGTCGTAGCGCTCGTAAGCGTCGACGATCTCCCCCACCAGCCGGTGCCGGACCACGTCCTGGCTGGTGAGCCGGGCGAAGTGGATGTCCGGGACGCCATCCAGGATGTCCTGGACCACGCGCAGGCCGCTGGTCTGCCCGCTGGGCAGGTCGACCTGGGTCACGTCGCCGGTGACCACCACCTGGGAGCCGAAGCCGAGCCGGGTCAGGAACATCTTCATCTGCTCGGCCGAGGTGTTCTG
>DASXJM010000076.1:0-1800 GCA_036497405.1 Streptosporangiaceae bacterium
GCCGCGCGGGCCTCACCAGTCGCGGCCGGGACCCCGCCAGTTCGGGCCGCGCCAGTTCTGGCCCTGCCACTGCTGCCACTGCCCGGCCCGGTCGCGGAAGAACCGCCGCGCCTTGTGCCGGAACACCAGCCCGGCGACCAGCCCGAACAGCGCGACCAGCAGCCAGAACAGCAGGAACACCTTGAGCAGCGCGAAGAACACCCAGCCGCCCGGCAGCAGGATCGCCGCGATCAGGAGCAGCAGCAGGATCGGCAGCACCCGCGGCCCGCGCCGGCGCCGCCCGCCCCACGCGGGCATCGGCCGCGGCCCCTCCCGCCGCGGGGCCCCGTAGGCGGGACCACCCGCGGCCGGCGCCGTGCTGGGCAGGTCGGACATCAGCCGCTTCAGGTCGCCCGCGGTCCTGGCGCTGAGCGCGGCGGTGACCCGCTCGTCCAGCTCGTCGGCGCTCAGCCGCCCCTCGGCGTAGTAGTCCCGCAGCTGGGTCGCGACGCGATCCCGGTCGCTGTCGGAAATTCGCATCCGGTCGTTCATGTTCATGGCGGACCCCGTTTCCGGTCTTCTTGCCTATTATCCCGCCGGCGGCTATTCGCCCGCGCCGCCGGCCTCTTCTTCGTTGTCGTCGTCGCCGGCCAGGATCTCGTACAGCTCCCGCCGGCTCCGCTTGATGAGACGCTCGGCCGCCCGGATCTGGTCCGGCGACCCTGCGTGCGCGAGCTGGGCGATGGCCGCGCCCAGCCGGGCCGCCTCGCCGAACAGCCGGGGCAGGTCGCCCGGCCCGGCCTCGTCAGCGTCGGCCATCGACTCCCAGGCCCCGCGGGCCATCTCCGGGTTGGCCTCGACGTACTCGCGCCCGCTGTCGGTCAGCCGGAAAGTGCGGCGGCCGCCGGACTCGTCGCCGACGATGAGACCCTCGTCCGCCAGCTGCTGCAGGGCCGGGTACACCGCGCCCGGGCTGGGCCGCCAGGCCCCCCGGCTGCGTTCCTCGATGTCGGACATGATCTGGTAGCCGGTCCGCGGCCCCTCGGTGAGCAGGGCCAGAATCGTGGCCCGGACGTCACCGCGCGAGGCCTTCGGCCGCCGCGGACCCCGGGGTCCACCCGGACCCCCAGGGCCGCCGGGGCCCCCCGGCCCACCGGGCCCGCCCCAGCCGCCGCGCCGCGGCCCCGGGCCGCCCGGCCACCAGCCGCCCCGCGGCCCGCCGAAGAACCCGGCCCAGTCCTTGCCGCTGAACCCGGTGGCCCAGCTGCCGCCCCACGGCCCGCCCCAGCCGCCGCGCTCCTCGTGCCCCCCGAAGTCTTCCTCCGGCTCCGAGTGCGCCGCGCGCCCCGGCCCCGGGTGCGGTCCGTGCCCCGGGTGCGGGTGTGGCCCCGGCTCCCCGTGCGGGCCAAAACCAGCATGCGCCTCGTGCGACCCGTGAGTCCCGAACTCCCCGGGCCCCCCATGTGGCCCGTGGTCCCCGTGCTCGGGGTGCGGGCCCGGCTCGGCGTGGGCGCTGGAGCTGTGGTGCGATCCCGGTCCGTGGCCCGGATGCGGCGCCGACTCGCGCTGGCCGCCGAACCCCCCGAACCCGCCGAACGGCCCGCTGGTGCGAGCCCCGAACCCGCCGAAGCCCTCGGCCGCCTCCGACACCGTGTGCTCACCCAGGTGGTACAGGTCCCGCAGCAGGCCCCGGGCCCGGTCCACGGCCTCGGACAGCCCCTCGTCGAACTCTTCTGCCCCGAATCCGAACGCCGTCATCGCGCGCCTCCGCCCGTTGATCTTGAGATACAGTCTCGATATATCTGCAATGTACGTCACCTG
>DASXJM010000077.1:0-15769 GCA_036497405.1 Streptosporangiaceae bacterium
GTAGACGTGCGGGTTGGTCAGCAGCCGCCAGGGCTGGATGAGGATGCCGATCACACCGGTGATGATGCCGCCGGTGCGGAAGCTGACCAGCTTGGGCAGCAGATTGGAGAAGTCGTAGGACGGGCTGACCGTGTTGGCGGCGACGTTCACGCTCAGCGTGGCCACGATGATGGTGAACAGCGCGAACGCGACCACCACCGGGTTGCTGAACTTGCCGGTGAGCTGGATCGGGTCCCAGATCGGGGCGCCGTAGATCTTCTGCGAGGCCGCGGTGATGAACACGGCCAGCAGCGAGAAGAACGTCATCGTGGTCGGCAGGCCGAGCACCTGGCCCCACAGCTGCTGCTTCTGGCCACGGCTGAACCGGGTGAAGTCCGGCATGTTGAGCGACATCGTCGACCAGAACGCGATCATGCCCATCAACGAGGGGAAGAACACCGGCCAGAACTTGCCGCCCCAGCCCAGCTTGGCCGGCTCGGACAGCACCGAGCCGAAGCCGCCCGCCTTGATCAGGATGTAGACCAGCAGCGCGACCGCGGCCACCAGGACCAACGGCGCGGCCCAGTTCTCGAACCGGCGCAGGGTGTTCATGCCGCGGACGATGATGGCCATCTCCAGCACCCAGAAGATGGCGAACGACAGCCACTGGGTCCACGGGTAGCCGCCGAAGGCCGGGGTGGCGTGGGTCCAGCCGTTCCCGGCGACCGCGCCGATCAGGGTGTAGAAGCCCTCGCCGCCGATCCAGGTCTGGATGCCGAACCAGGCGCAGGCGATCAGGGCCCGCAGAATCGCGGGCAGGTTGGCCCCGCGCAGCCCGAACGACGCCCGCGCGAACACCGGGTACGGGATGCCGAACTTGGTGCCGGCGTGGCTGTTGAGCAGCATCGGGACCAGCACGATGAGGTTGGCCAGCGCGATCGTGATGATGGCCTGGACCCAGTTCATGCCCACGGCGATCAGGCCCGAGGCCAGCAGGTAGGTGGGGATGTTGTGGGACATCCCGATCCACAGGGCCGCGTAGTTGTAGGTGGTCCAGGTCCGGCGGGCCAGCGGCAACGGGGCCAGGTCCCCGTTGGCGTAACCGCTGTCGGCAATCTCGTCATTGCTGGCCAGGGTGACCCGGCCGTCAGGGTGGCGGACTTCGTCTTGGATCGGCGACGTCACCATGCGGGCGCCTTTCTGGTGCGTGTAACGGGGGCACACATCCAGATCAGCGTCCGTCCCAATTTGACCAACGTCAACCATGGGGACGGCCGGCGGGCCACAGACCCCTGACAGCGCGTTACTCTCCTGGGCCTGGGGTTCTCCGCGAAAGGGGTACGTGATGGCGACGATCGAGCAGCTGATGCAGGCGAACCTGATGGACGTTTTCAACCAGCGCGACGGTGAGCGGCGGCGGGCAGTGATCAGCCGGACTTACGCGCCGGACGTCCAGTTCTCCGACCCGGACGAGGCCGTGCAGGGCCATGAGGCGCTCGACGCCAAGGCCCAGAAGCTGCTCGACAACGCGCCAGGATTCGTCTTCTCTCCGGCGGGCCCGGTCCAGGTCAACCACGACCTCGGCTACCTGGCCTGGAACTTTGGGCCGGAGGGGCAACCGCCCGTGGTCCGTGGCGTCGACATCGCCTTGGTCACGGACGGCCTGATCGCCAGGCTCTACACGCTGCTGCTCGGCGCGTAACGCGCCGTCAGGCGTTCAGGAGATCCAAGGCGCGGTCAATGTCAGCCGCCGTGTTGAACAGGTGCAGTGACAGGCGCAGATTGCCTTCGCGGTAGGCAGTGTCAACGCCGACGTCGGTGAGCTGGCGGTGCCGGGCCTGGGCGGTGCCGTCGCGGCGGGCCAGCACGACCAGGGTGGAGCGGGCCGGGCCGGTGCGCGGGCTGATCAGGTCGTACTGGGCCGGGTCCAGGCCGGCCAGGAGGCGTTCGGCCAGGCGCTGGTTGTGCTGGGCGATGGCGGGGACGCTGGTGCGCAGGAACAGCTGCAGCGCGGCCATCCAGGGCAGGGTGCTGGCGAACGCGGCCGGGCAGAACACGTCGAAGGCGCGCACGCCGAGGTCGTCGCGGACTTCAGTCTCGCGCATCTGGTCCAAGCCGCGCCCGGCCTGCATGGCCAGCCAGTAGGCCTGCTGGGGGCGGAGCCGGTCGAGCAGGTCCGCGGTCAGCCAGGCGAAGCCGGTGCCGTAGGGGCCGCACAGCCACTTGTAGCCGCAGCTGACCACGGCGTCGATCGGGGTGGCGGTCACATCGAGGGGCCGGGCGCCCAGGGCCTGGGAGGCGTTGACGATCAGCAGCACCCCGGCCCGGCGGCACACCTCGCCCAGCCCGTCCAGGTCCAGGGCTCGTCCGGTGAACGAGTCGACCCAGGTCACCGCGGCCAGCCGGGTCCGCGGTCCGATCTCGGCGGCCAGCTGGTCCGGGGTCAGCAGCCCGGTCTGCTGGTCGGCGCCAGGCTGGAGGGCACGCACCTGGACCCCGACCGGTTCCAGCCGCCGCCAGGGCAGCACGGTGGCCGGGTAGTCACCGTCGATGGTGAGCACCTCGTCGCCCGGCTGCCAGTCCAGGCCGTTGGCGATCAGGTGCAGCCCGTAGGAGGTGCTGTTGCCCAGCACCACCTGCTCGGGCGCGCCGCCGACCAGGTCGGCCAGCAGGCCGCGCAGCCGTTCGGGCACGGCCTGGAAGTCCTCGTCGCGGAGCAGGTGCGGAGCCGCCTTGAGCTGGGCGGCGTGCTGGCTGGCGGCCACGGCCGCCCGGGGCAGCGGGCCCTGGTGGGCGGTGTTGAGCCAGGCCCGGCCGCCGAACGGGTCGAACTCGGTGGCCGCCGCCGGCACCGGCAGGCGCTCATCCTGCGTGCTCACCGGGGCAAGCTATCAGGCGGGTGACAGGGCGATCTGGATGTCGGCCAGGCGGAAGGGGTTGCTGACCTGGTACCGGGCGGCCAGGCCGGGGTCGTCGACCTGGGTGAACTCGGTGATCAGGGACTTCTTGACCGCGAACACCGCGTCGGAGTCGATGTACTCGGTGCCGGCCACGAAGATGTGCGTGGTCAGCGGGGTGTAGCCGTCGGCCGAGACGATGAAGTGGATGTGGGCCGGGCGGTAGGGGTGGCGCCGGGTCGCGGCCAGCAGTTCACCCACCGGGCCGTCGGTGGGAATCGGGTAGTAGCTGGGCACGATGGTCCGGAACCAGAACCGGCCCTGGTCGTCGGCGGTGAACAGGCCGCGGCCGTTCCCGGCCGGCTGCTTACCCGGCTCCTGCACGTCGTAGGCGCCATGGTCGTTGGCCTGCCAGACGTCCAGCACCGCACCCGGCCGCGGGGCGCCGTCGGTGCCGACGACCCGGCCGGTGACCACGCAGGGCTCGCTCTCGCCGACCAGGTCGATGGTGTCGCCGAGCGCGCGGACCGGGGACCGGGTCATGTGGAACGGGCCCAGCACGGTGGACTGGGTGGCCCCGGCCGCCCCGCGCTCGTTGATCGTCTCGACCAGCATCGAGATCCCCAGCACGTCCGACAGCAGGATGAACTCCTGCCGCACGTCATCGCACTTGTGCCCGGTGGCGGTGAGGAACTCGATCGCCCGCTCCCACTCGGCGATGCTGGGCTCCACCTCGCGCACGGCCGCGTGCAAGTGCCGGACCAGGCTGTCCAGGATCGTGCGCAGGCGCTCGTCCGGCGTACCCGCGAAGCTGTCGATGACGGCGTCGGCGGCGCCTTCTTCGGTGAAATCGGTGGCCATGCCCTGAGGCTAGGCCCTCGGCCGCCGGTACCGCCCGGCAGGGTTGGCCCAGCAGGGTGGGCCCAGCGGGGGTTACTGCAGATGCCGCAGTTTGTCCGGGTTGATCTGCGACCGGATCGCCTGCACCTGGCCGCCGGCGTAGTCGAAGGCGATGACCCCGAACAGGGCTCCGTCCCGGTCGTAGGCGATGACCCCGGGTTGCCCGTTGACCTCGGCCGGGCGGACCTCGGCGATCCACCGCTCGGCCTGCCGGACCAGCCCGCGCAGCAACCGGGCGACCTGCTCACGGCCGTGGATCGGAGTCCGGGCCGCGGGCGCCTTGCCGCCACCGTCGCCGTACATGACGATGTCGGGGGCGAGCAGGTCGATGAACGCCTCGATGTCACCGCCGCCGCTGAGGGCGGCCAGGAAGCGTTCGGTCAGCTCGGTGCCCTGCCGGCGCGAGGCTTCGAACCGGGGGCGCCCCTGGTCGATGTGGCGCCGGGCCCGGGTGAAGATCTGGCGGCAGTTGGTCTCGGACTTGTCCACCGAGCGGGCGATCTCGGCGTAGTCGTAGCCGAACACCTCGCGGAGCAGGAACACCGCCCGCTCGACCGGTGACAGGCTCTCGAGCAGGACCAGGAAGGCCAGCGACAGCGAGTCGGACATCTCGGCCCGTTCGGCGGGACCGGGGGCCGGATCGGACAGCAGCGGCTCCGGCAGCCAGGTGCCCACATAGGCCTCGCGCTGGACCCGGGCCGAACGCAGGTGGTCGATGGCCAGCCGGGTCGTGGTGGTGGTGACGAAGGCCTTGGGTGATTCGACGATCGTGCCCTGATGGGCGGCCCGGTAGGCGCGGATGACCGCTTCCTGCACGATGTCTTCGGCGTCGCCGACACTGCCGGTCATGCGGTAGGCGATCGAGAACATCAGCGGCCGCAGCTCGTCGAGATCGAGGTCCTTGGCGTCCACGGCTCAGGCCGCCTTCGGGTTGGCTTCGGCGGCAGACTGGCCGGCCCAGGCGATGAAGCCCCGTCGCCAGCTGGGGTAGGCGGGGGTCCAGCCCAGCTCGCGCCGGGCCTTGGCGTTGGACGAGCCGCGGTTGCGCGTCATCATCGAGACCACCGAGTCGCCGGCCAGCAGCCGCCCCACCCAGGCCGGAACCCGCCGCGGGGCCCTGGCCCCCAGGCAGTCGGCCAGGTACGGCAGCCATTCAGCCACCGGAGCGGGCTCGTCGTCAACCACGTTGTAGAGGCCGGGCCCGCCGTGGTCGAGCGCGGCCACAGCGGCCGCGGCCGCGTCGGTGACGTGCGTGAAGGACCAGACGCCGGTGCCCCCGCCGACGATCGGCAGCCGGCCCTTCCGCACCGCATCGGGCAGTTCCTCGCTGGCCCCGGGGCCGTACAGCGGGCCGTAGCGCAGCACCAGCCCCTCGGGCACTCCGGCCGGGACGGCCTCTTCCACGTGCTGGATGGCCCGCAGGCCTTCGGTCATGCTGGCCGGCGGGTGCGGGTCGAGCGGGTCGTCCTCGGTCTTGACCAGCCCTCCGACCGGCTGGTAGGGCCAGCCGGCGAAGCTCTGCGCGATGACCCGCGGGGTCCCGGCCGCCCGCGCCGCTTCCAGCAGGTAGTCGGTACCGCGGGTACGCAGCTGGTTGGTGACGGCGAACGTGCGGTCGAAATGCCGCAGGTCGCTCTGTCCGGCCAGCCCGGTCATCTGGTGCATGATCACATCCGGCCGGGCCGCGGTCACCGCCTGGATGGTGGCGTCCCGGTCCAGCCCGTCGGCGACCACCGGCTCGGCGCCGAGCTGGCGCAACTCCCCGGTCTTCCCGGGTGACCGGGTGGTGGCGGTGACCTGGTGGCCTGCGGCGGTGAGCATCGGGATCAGGCTCCGCCCGATCACCCCGGTCCCGCCCGCGACGAACACTCGCATGATGACTCCTCTTCCGTCCTCCGATATCACCCGGTTGACGAGAAGGGAGCCGCCGCTGTGACAGCCCGGGGTGGGTTACTCGGCGGCGGCGGGTTCGCGGGGGTCGGGCTCGGGGTCGCGGGACTCGTGGCGGTAACGGGCGGGCAGGGCGGCCTGCAGGCCTTCGGCGAACAGGGGGATGCGCCACAGGGCCGGGACGGGGGCGTTGATGCCTTCCAGTTGCATGACCACGCCGACGCTCATACGCATGAGGCGGCGGGCAGCGACGAACACCATGAAGGCCAGCGGGATCTCGGCCACGGCGGCGGAGAACACGCTCATCCAGATCTCTTTGCTGCCGAGGTCCAGCGTGAGGTCGAACCATGCGTCGCACAGCAGCAGGGTGCCGGTGACCGAGAGGCAGATGATCAGCGCCTGACGTTCCCGCCAGGACGCCCAGGCGGTGACGGCGAACGCCCCGAGCAGGGCAAAGTCGAACCCGACCCAGGCCCCGCGCCAGTGGCTGGAGTGATAGTTCTTGGGCAGCGTCACCATCAGCACCGCGATCCAGGCCGCCAGCACCACGCAGCCGCCCATGAAGATCAACAGCGACAGACGCCGACGGCGGGTGGAAGCACGATCGCGCAGCACGTGCGGCTCGTCGATAGCAGCGAGCAGCCGGGCCAGGTGCTGACGCTCGTCCCGGGTCATCCGCCGGAGCTCGGCTTCGTCAATCACATCTCTATTAAAGATCTCGTTAACCAAATATTCCTGAGCGGCACCCCGGTAAGTGGTCCGCGGCACCGCGGTCATGGGTCCGGGCCGGCCGACGTACGCTGGCAGGGTGAACGATGAGCTGGTTTTCGCGCACGTCGGGTTCGGCGCCCAGGCCGTGCCCTACCAGGACGGATGGGACCTGCAGCGGGCCGTGCACCAGCGGCGGGCGGGCGGGGAGATCCCGGACTCCTGCCTGATGCTGGAGCATGAGCCGGTCTACACCGCGGGCAAGCGGACCGAGGCCTCCGACCGGCCGATCGGCGATGCGGGCGCGCCCGTGATCGACGTGGACCGGGGCGGGCGGATCACCTGGCACGGGCCGGGGCAGCTGACCGGATACCCGATCATCAAGCTGCGCGAGCCCGTGGACGTGGTCGGCTACGTGCGGGCGCTGGAAGAGGCCCTGATCCGGACCTGCGCCACCTTCGGGGTGACGGCCGAGCGCATCGACGGCCGCAGCGGCGCGTGGGTCACCGGCGGCGGGCGCCCGGACCGCAAGGTCGGCGCGATCGGGGCCCGGGTGGCCCGGGGCGTGACCATGCACGGCTTCGCGCTCAACTGCGACAACGACCTGAACTGGTTCGAGCGCATCGTGCCCTGCGGCATCAGCGACGCCGGAGTCACCACCCTCACCGCCGAGGCGGGCCGCCCGGTGACGGTCCTGGCGGCCCTGCCGGTGATGCAGCGTCACCTGGCCGACGCGCTCGGCCACCCTACCTTCGAAATGATCGGCGACGTCGCCGTCCTGACCAGTCCGGCGATGCTGGCGGCCGGGTCAGCGGCCAGATCGTGAAATAATCGACCACACGTTCGATCTGGTACTGCCCTTCGCGGGCCGGATTGGCTATTCTGTACCCATGACCGTCGAGCAGACCGCCACGATCCGGGCGCCGCAGCAGGCGCGCCCGGGCCGTCGCGCGCTCGTGGCCACGGACCTGGCCGCGCTGGCCGGGCCGACGACGGGCCCGGTTGAGCTGCCGCTGCGTCTGTTCTGGTGCCCGGACCGCAGCTTCGATCTGGACGCGCCCGGCATGCTGGCCTGGATGTACCAGATCGTGCTGCGCGAGGCGACCCGGCCCGAGGAGCTGGCCGAGTTCCTGGACGGGACCACGCTGGTCACACTGTGGCCGGAGCTGTTCCTGCCCCGCGGCGTCCGCGCGGCCTGGGAAGAGCAACACCCGATCCTGCGCGCCGGCACCCCCGCCGCGGCCTGACCCGGCCTGGTTTGGGGCCATGCCGGTCGACGACTTCCACCGTGCCGTCGCGGCCACCGCGCTGCGGGCGGCGGCCCGCTACGGGTTCGCGCTGGGTGGCGGGAACGCGCTGATCGCCTACGGGCTCATCGACCGACCGACCCAGGATGTCGACCTGTTCACCGACCGGGAGCACGGGGTGCGGGCGGCGGCCGGTGCGGTGGAAACGGCGCTACGCGGCGCCGGCTACACGGTCGAACCCGAGGACAGCCGCGCGGACCTGGCCGATATCTTCGACGGCCTGGGCGACGGGCTGGCCGAATGGCTGATCACCGGCCCGGACGGCGCGCAGATGATGCTGCAGATGGCCTACTTCGAGCGCGACCGCCGCCCGGTGCCCATGGATCTGGGACCGGTGCTGGACCTCGAGGATGTCGTCGGCTGGAAGGTCGTCGCGCTGGCCAGCCGGGTTGAACCCCGTGACTACGTGGACACCGCGGCCGCGCTCGGCCGGTTCACCGTCGAGCAGCTGATCGGGCTGGCCCAGCACCTTGACCCGGGCCTGACCGACCGGGATTTCGCCGACGCGGGCCGCCAGCTGGACCGGATGCCGGACGGCCTGTTCGCCCGCTACGGCCTCTCCCCCGCCGACGTCGCCACCGTGCGCGAGCGGTTCCAGGCCTGGCCCCGGCGTTAGCTCACCGACCCAGGCTGGGCGGTGACGGGACGCGGAAGGCGGCCAGGAGGGCGGCGGTGTTCATGTACCGGCCGACCAGGGTAACCAGGGCGATCAGCTGCTCGGTGCTGAACGCGGCCTGAGCCTCGGCGTACAGGTCATCGTCGACGGCGTGGTCGACGGCCAGGGCCAGGGCCAGCCGGTGGGCCACGTCGGCGGCCGGGGACAGGTCGACCGGCTGGGCTCCGGCCAGGATGGCCTCGATGGCGGAATCGGGGACCCCGGCGTGCCGGGCTTCGGCGGCGTGGGCGTACACCTCGTAGTCGGACCGCCAGGCCGCGCCGACGGTGAGGATGGCCACCTGCTGGACGTCGCCGGGCAGCCCGTACTCCTGAATCGCCGCCATCCAGTCGCGGAGGGCCCGGAAGATCGGGGGCACATGCAGGTAGGCGTTGAACGGGCCGATCAGCTCGCCGCCGGGCAGTTCCATGGTGAACCCGGCCGCCTGGGCGTCGGCGCCCCGGCTCGCGACCAGGCCGTCCCGGGCTTCGATCTGGACCGCGTCCAGGTCGCTGGGCTTGAGCAGCGGGAGCCGCCCGCCGAGACCCTGGTCGGGGTCGTCGGGGTCAGGTAGGGCATTGACGGCGGGCCCGGTGGGCTCGGCGGCACTGGTCA
Source organism: Streptosporangiaceae bacterium (assembly GCA_036497405.1). Taxonomy (GTDB): domain Bacteria; phylum Actinomycetota; class Actinomycetes; order Streptosporangiales; family Streptosporangiaceae; genus Bog-532. The sequence goes on from DASXJM010000077.1 coordinate 8,952, forward strand.
TGTCAGCTCCTCGGGGGGTTTGCGACCTCACGTTCGATCCAGCGGCAGATTACGTCCACCACGTAACCTCGTTCCTCGCGGGTCAGCTCCTGTCCCTTGGCTATCTGGTGCCACCGGAGCAGGCAGGACCGGCAGCAGGTCGCGGTGGCGTGCTGGGCCACGAACACCGGATGGCCCCGGTAGGGCGTCTGCTTGCCGTCGTGGTACGGCTCGGCCGGGGCCAGCCGCCGGGTGACCAGGTCCCGCGCATGCAGGCGCAAGGTCGCGGGGGGCGGCCTGCTCGGCGGTCACGCGTTCCCGCCCGCGCAGGTGGAATTTGGCCCGGAACGGCTGGCGGCCGATGGCGTCCAGCTTCCGGTCGAGCGAGTCGGGCATCAGCCTGCAGGGGGCGCGGGGTGGGCGGTGATGAAGGGGGCGCGGGCCTCGGTGCCGTCGGGGAGGTGCCAGGGGGCGGTGACGCCGGGGCCATCGTGATGCTGGCCGGGGTGGAGGACGCGGTTGATCCAGACGGTCAGGGTGCCGTCGGCCAGGTGGAGCTCCGTGCCGGCCGGGGTGCTGGTCGCGGGGACCGGGCCGGTCAGGGTCAGGTCCGGGTCGGGGCCGGGGGCGGGGCGGCTGGTCACGGTGGGGTCGGGGGTGTCGGTGATGGTCTGGGCCTGGGGCTCGGCCCGGCCCTGGATCAGGGCGACCAGCTGGGTGACCAGGACCGGGTCGCGGGCGCCGTCGTAGATCCAGCGGTGCCCGAGCGCGCCGTGCTCGGCCGTGCCGATCAGCGCGTCCCCGGCACCGGGCAGCTCGTGATCGCGGTAGGCCATGGGGACGAGGTAGCTGGTGCCGGTGGCGGCGTCGGTCACGACCATGAACTCCAGGCCGACCCGGCCGTCCGGGTCGTCGAGCCGGAACCCGCCCACTCTGGCCAGGTCGGGCGCGGTGGCGCCGCCGTGGTACCAGGGCTGGGCTGGGAGCCAGCCGGTCAGCAACTCGAGCTTGGTCGGGGTCAGCGAGGCGTGGTGGTGGATGACGGCCATAGGCGGCACGCTAGCAACGACTGAGCGCCAGGTCAGTCCGTGGGGACCGGGGTGGCCAGGATGCCGTTGATCAGCATGCGGAAACCCCACGACATCCGCTGTCCGGGTTCGCCCGACACCAGCAGCGGGGCCAGCGCGGCGACGTGCGGATGGGCCTGGGCCGAGGTGGTGTGCAGGGCCAGCAGCATGGCGTCCCACTCGTCCTCGGCGTCCAGGGATTCCTCCCGGGTGCCCTGCTCGGCCGCGGCGGCGGTGCCGAACTGCAGCAGCAGGTCGAGCCCCCAGGCGGCCTGGGCGGGCGGCACGCCGCCCTCGTCCAGCAGGGCCAGCAGGGTCTCGACCAGGTTCAGGTAGTGCTGGCCGCGGGGCCGGGCCACCAGCGCCGACCGGGCCAGGCTGGGGTGCTGGAACAGCATGACCGTGTAGTCGGTCAGCACCTGCTCCAGCCGCTCGCGCCAGTCACCCCCGGACGGCGGCGGGGCCACCGTGCCCAGCAGCTCGTCCAGGATCGCCGCGTGCAGCTCGGCCGTGTTGCGGAAGTACACGTACAGCGAGGCGGGCCCGGTATCGAGGTCCTGGGCCAGGCGGCGCACGGTGACCTTGGACAGGCCCTCGGCCGCCATGATCTCGACGGCGGCGGTGACGATGCCGGCCCGGGTCAGCGCGGGCTTGGCCGGGCGATCCCGGCGGCTGCGCGGCTCTCCTGACTGAACGCTCATGGGGCCAGGGTATAGAACACGTTCGGAACAAACAAGTTCGTCGCGAACTTGATCGTAACGAACATGTTCGTTAGAGTACGAGGACCGGCCGGAGGTTGAGCTGACGGTCTGGTTACCGACGAGGGAGATGATCGCGATGGCCGTTGACGCCGCACCCCAGGAGGGGACGAAGAGCCCGTCGCTGAGCACGACGCTGCTGTGGGTGGTACTCGGCCTGGTCCTGCTGGCCGACGCGCTGGACATGATCGATTCGACCGTGACCAACATTGCCGCGCCCACCATCGTCCGGGACATCGGCGGTGGCCAGGCCCTGATCAAGTGGCTGGGCTCGTCCTACGCCCTGGCCATGGGGGTGCTGCTGGTGGTGGGCGGCCGCCTCGGGGATCGTTTCGGCCAGCGGCGGCTGTTCCTGATCGGCATGACCGGCTTCACCGCCGCCTCGGCGGTGGCGGGCCTGTCCCCCGATCCGGGCCTGCTGATCGTGGCCCGGGTGGTGCAGGGCGCGTTCGGGGCGCTGCTGATCCCGCAGGGCATGGCCATCATGACCAGGACGTTCCCGCGCGACCTGCTGGGCAAGGCGTTCGGCCTGTTCGGGCCCATGCTCGGGCTGGCCACGGTGGGCGGGCCGGTGCTGGCCGGGTTCATCATCAACCTCAACCTGGCCGGGCTGTCGTGGCGGCCGGTGTTCCTGATCAACATGGTGCTGGGCACGGCCGGGTTGCTGGTCGCGCTGCGGTTGCTGCCCAGGGTCGAGCGGGACCGGTCGGTGGCGGTGGACGGCTGGGGGGCCGGATCGCTGGCGGTGACGATGTTCGGGCTGATGTTCGGCTTGATCGAGGGCTCGACCAACGGCTGGACCGTGGGGCCGGTGGCCAGCCTGGTCCTCGGCACGGTGTTCTTCGGCCTGTTCAGCTGGCGCCAGCGGCGGGCGGCGAGCCCGCTGCTCAAGCCGTCGCTGCTGAAGAACCGCGGGTTCACCTCGGGCCTGATCGTCGGGCTGCTGTTCTTCGCGGTGACCAGTGGGCTGATCTACGTGATGTCGCTGTTCATGCAGCAGGCGCTGCACGCCAGCGCCGGGTCGGCCGCGCTCGGCCTGCTGCCGCTGACCATCGGCATCATCATCGCCGCCTTCGCCTGCATGGCCCTGGCCCCGCGGCTGGGACGGACCCTGATCCTGATCGGGATGCTGGTAACCATGGCCGGGGCGGGCTGGCTGCTGGGCCTGGTCGTGAGCGACGGGACCGCGCTGAGCCTGTGGACGCTGAGCCCGGCCGTGCTGCTGACCGGCCTGGGCATGGGGGCCTGCTTCGGCACCATCTACGACATCGCGCTCGGTGACATCGCCCCGGACGAGGCGGGCAGCGCCAGCGGGTCGCTGACCGCGATCCAGCAGCTGGCCAACGGCATCGGCTCGGCCGTGGTGACCACGGTGTACTTCCGCTCCGGCGGGTCCGGCGGGAACAGTGGGCACGCCATGACGGTCAGTGTCATTGTGGTGCTGGCCATCACCGCCGCCTGCCTGCCCGCGCTGCGGCTGCTCCCCCGCCGGGCTCCCGTTGAGGCCCCGGCACCGGGTGAGCTGGCCGACGTCACCGGCGGATGAGGGCGATCACGAAGCACAGCCCGGCCGCGACCGCGGCCGCGCCGCGCAGGTGGTTCCACACGGTCCAGTGGGTCAGGAACGAAGCCCACTGGGCCCGGTCCCCGGAAGCCTCGGGGTTCAGGCCGGCCAGCTGGTTGTTGAGGGGGACGTTGGCCGCGATGGTGATCACGATCGTGGCCAGGTAGGCCAGGCACCCGGCCAGCGCCCAGGGTGCGGCCGGCTCGCCCCAGGACCGCAGCGACCAGATGCCGACCACCACGCTGAGGATGGCCGTGCCGAACAAGGCCAGCATCAGCGGCGGCGTGACCGCGGTGCGGTTGACCGCCTGCATGGCCCCGATGCCCTGCGCCGCGGGCAACTGGCGCAGGGCGGCCAGCACAAACCCGGAAAAGGCGAAGAACACTCCGCCGATCAGGCCGGCCCCCGCGGCGCCGGCGACGGTAATTCCCTGGATCGTTCCGCTCATCGTCATGCCTTCAATGGAATCGGCCCCGGGGCAGACAGCCCATGGCCTGTGAGCGCAGAAACATACGAGATCGTCTTACGTCCCGCTTAGGGTGGTGCCGTGGACGCGGTAGCCGGCCTGCTCGACGGGCCCCGGGCGCACGGGGCGTTCCTGCTGCGCTCCCGGATGTCGGCGCCGTGGTCGCTGCGCATCGAGGACGAAGCCCCGCTCACGGTGGTGGCGGTGGTGCGCGGCTACGTCTGGCTGGACGTGGACGGCCCAGCGGGTGGCTCCGCGGGTGGCACCGCGAACCGGATCGGGCGCGGCGACGTGGCCGTGCTGCGCGGGCCGACGCCGTACACGGTGTCCGACGAGCCCGGCCGCCCGCCCCAGGCGGTCATCCGGCCCGGCCAGATCTGCGCCGCCCCGGACGGGGTCGAGCAGACCGTCATGAGTGACCTGGGCATCCGGACCTGGGGCAACGACGTCGACGGCGAGATCGAGATGCTGACCGGCACCTACCCGGTGCCGCGCGAGGTCAGCCAGCGGCTGCTGCGGGCCCTGCCGCCGGCGCTGGTGCTGTTCGACGGCGAGTGGGACTGCCCGCTGATCCCGCTGCTGGCCGACGAGATCGTCAAGGACGAGCCCGGCCAGGAGGCGGTCCTCGACCGGCTGCTGGACCTGCTGCTCATCGCGGTGCTGCGGGCCTGGTTCGCCCGGCCCGACGCGCACGCCCCGGGCTGGTACCGCGGCTACTCGGACCCGGTGGTCGGGGAGGCGCTGCGGCAGATCGACCACGCGCCCCAGCAGCCGTGGACGGTGCAGAGCCTGGCCACAGTGGCCGGGGTGTCGCGGGCCACGCTGGCCCGGCGGTTCAGCGAGCTGGTCGGCGAATCCCCGATGACGTTCCTGACCGGCTGGCGCATTGCCCTGGCGGCCGACCTGCTGCGGGAACCGCAGGCCACGCTGGAAGCCGTGGCCCACCAGGTCGGGTACGCCAGCCCGTACGCGCTGAGCATCGCGTTCAAGCGGGTGCGCGGGGTCAGCCCACAGCAGTACCGAGCAGCGGCGCGTAGCCCGGCTTGATCACGGTGTTGATGAGGTTGAGCCGCTCGTCGAAGTGCACGAACGCGCTCTTGGCGGCGTTGATCGTGAGCCACTGCAGGTCGGCCCAGCCGTAGCCGAAGGCTTCGGTCAGCGCGTGCAGCTCGGAGGAGAGCGTGATCCCGCTCATGAGCCGGTTGTCGGTGTTCACGGTGACGCGGAAGTTCAGGTCCCGGAGCAGCCCGATCGGGTGCTCGGCGATCGAAGGCGCAGCCCAGGTCTGGACGTTCGAGGTCGGGCACAGCTCCAGTGCGATCCGGCGGTCCCGGATGAACGAGGCCAGCCGGCCCAGGGTGGCCGAGCCGTCCGGGTCGGTCTTGATGTCGTCGACGATCCGGACCCCGTGGCCCAGCCGCTCCGCCCCGCAGAACTGGACCGCCTCCCAGATCGACGGGAGCCCGAACCCCTCGCCGGCGTGGATGGTGATGTGGAAGTTCTCCCGCTGCACGTACTCGAAGGCATCCAGGTGCCGGCTGGGCGGCCAGCCCGCCTCGGCCCCGGCGATGTCGAACCCGACCACCCCGAGGTCCCGGTAGCGGACGGCCAGTTCGGCGATCTCCAGCGACCGGGCCGTGGTCCGCATCGCGGTGAGCAGGGCGCGGACCACGATGCCGCGACGATCACTGCCCCGGCGGAAGCCTTCCAGCACGGCTTCGACGGCCTGGTCCAGGCGCAGGCCGTGGTCCAGGTGCAGTTCGGGCGCGAACCGGACCTCGGCGTAGACGACCCCGTCGTCGGCCAGGTCCTCAGCGCACTCAGCGGCGACCCGGGTCAGCGCCTCGGCGGTCTGCATGACCGCGACCGTGTGCCGGAACGGCTCCAGGTACAGCTCCAGGTGACCGCGCCGGGCCGCGCCGGTCATGGCCCGGGTCAGGCCGTCGACGTCGTAGCTGGGCAGGTCCTCGTACCCAATGGCCCGGGCCAGCTCGATGATGGTGGCCGGCCGCAGGCCACCGTCGAGATGATCATGCAGCAGCACCTTGGGCACGGCCCGGACTTGATCAAGGGTTACGGTCACGAACCTCAGCGTACTGTCGGGTCGGCGGGCTGGCGGGAGTCGAGGCCGCGGCCATGAGCGGGGTCGCGGCCAGGGACGTGGACCTCACAGGATCGGATGTGGGCGACGTAGAGGCGGAGGTCGCCGTCGCGGAGTTCGGCCGGGGTGAAGCGGTGCGCGCCGGGGGTGGTGCGGAACGCCTCGGGGCATACGGCTTCCAGCTGATCGTCGGGGACCTGGGCGGCGACCGTGTCCAGGTAGACGGCCTCCCCCTGGCCGACCGCGGCGGTGGAGCCGAAGATCACGATCTCGGCCTCGGGCCGGTCGGCCAGGTTGAGCGAGTGCTGCGCGGCGGGTGAGGAGACCCAGTAGAGGTCGGTGTAGCGGGCCGGGGTGTAGTACACCGGCGACAGGCGGGGGCGGCCGTCGGGGTCGGTGGTGCCCAGCGTCAGGTACTGATTGCTGTCGATCACCCGCCGGGCCAGCGCGTTCAGGTCAGCGTGGCTCCCGGCCGCGAGGGCCGATTGAGGCGTGGTCCGGCGGTAGGTCAGGGCCAGGTCGGGTTCCCACCTGGCCTCGTCGCGGCACATCTCGCCCTGACCGGTGATGGTGTCACCGTCGGCGCTGAACACGCCGGTGAACCGCTGCCAGAATCCGGGGTCCTCGCGCCAGAACCGCCACTGGCCGTCATCGAGGGTGACCGCGTAGACGCGGGACACGCCGCGGCGGTCGAAGTAGTGCATGGACAAGAGCTGTCCGGCTACCTCCTCACCGGTCGCGCCGATGATCGCGATCGCGTCCGGGATGTCGGGGTGGTCGTAGTGCGAGCGCTGGATCAGGAACTGCCGCCCGGCCAGCCACTCGAAGGTGGTGTGCCCGCGGATGTCCGCCCCGGGCAGCAGCGGGTGGGCGCCTTCGGTCG
>DASXJM010000078.1:0-6204 GCA_036497405.1 Streptosporangiaceae bacterium
GGTCCTGGTCGTCGCGGGCTGCGTCGTCGGGTGCGTGGCGATGGCGATGTTCGCCTTCGCGCACTCCCAGCAGTGGGAGATCTACGTCGCCACCGCGGTGCTGGGCGTCGGCTTCGGGCTGGCCTTCTCGGCGATGTCGGCCAACGTCGTGGCCGCGGTGCCGGCCGGGGAGACCGGCGTGGCCACCGGCATGAACGCGAACATCCGCACGATCGGCGGCAGCATCGGCGCCGCCGTGATGGCCAGCATCGTCACCGCCAAGCTGGAGCCGTCCGGCCTGCCCACGGGAGCCGGCTACACGACCGGGTTCGGGGTCATGACCGGTGTGCTGGTGGTGGCCGCGCTGGCCGCACTGCTGATCCCGTCGCAGCGGCGGCCGGACACGGCGGCCACCGAAGCGGCCGCCGTCGGTACCCTGGCGATGTCCGGGGACGCGGTGACCGCGGAGAGCGCCGCCGGGGAAACGGTGACGAGCGAACTGGGCGAGTAAGGGGACAGGTGACCGGCGAGCCCTCGGTGAGCGACCCGGCGGGGCCACCCTCCCCGCCCGGTCGGCGTGACGCGATCCGCAACTACCACCGGGTCCTCACTGCGGCCCGCGAGGTGCTCGGCGAGTCCGGGGCCGACGCCAGCATGGAAGAGATCGCCGCCCGGGCCGGGGTCGGCATCGGCACCGTGTACCGGCGGTTCGCCAACAAGGACGCGCTGATCGACGAGCTCGTGCGGCTGTCTCTGGGCGAGGCGCTGGCCGAGGCCAGGCAGGCTCTGGCCTGCCCGGGCGGCGATGGTCTCGAGCAGTTCCTGCACGGGCTTGGGGCGCTGTTCGCCGCGCACGCCAGGTACGCGCATCTGCTGCTCGATCGGAGCGCCGACAGTTCCACGGCGCGCGAGATCCGCGCTGCGGTCCAGGAGCTCACCGGCCGGGCCCTGGCCGCGGGCACACTGAATCCCGGTGTGACCGTCGGCGACGTGATGGCACTGATCTGGGGCATGCGCGGGCTGACCGAGACCACCAGCGAGGTTGCGCCCGGCACCTGGCAGCGGTTCCTCGACATCCACCTGGCGGGATTGCGCGCAGCGGGCCCGCTCAGCGCCACGCCGTCGATGTCAGCCGGACAGCTGGCGGAGCTACCTACCCGTCCTCAGCAGTGAGGCCGTCGGCGAGGGCCCGGATGTGCTCGGGCCCGACCCCGCAGCAGCCGCCGATGAGCCGCGCCCCCCGGTCGGCCCAGGTGACCGCCTGCTCCAGGTACCCGGCGGGCGGCAGGCCGTCGAACACCCAGTCCGGCGGCTGCCAGTCGCCGGTCTCGGCGTAGACCCCGATGGGCCCGGCGTAGTGGTTGCGGATGATCTCGACCGCGGCGGTGCTCGCCTCGGGCTTGGAGTGCATCACGGTGATCGCGGCCAGCTTCGGGTCGGCCAGGGCGCTCAGCAGGTCATCCACGCTGTCACCGTCCCCGAGCTCGAGCAGGGTGCTGAGGGCTCCGTCCTCGCGGCGGAACGCGCTGATGCCGAGCCAGACCGGCAGCCCGGTCTCGGTGGCGGCCTGGAGGGCGGCGCGCCCGTAGCCCCGGGCGTTGATCATCTCCAGCGCGATGAGGTCAACGCCCTCCCCGGCCAGCACCTCGGCCTGCTCCCGGAAGTGAGCCAGGGTGGGAAACCGGGGATCATCGTCGGCCGGCCCGGCCAGCGGCCGGCCCAGCTCTCCGGCCTCCATGTCGGCCGGAGAGAACGAGGACATCGAGCCGGCCACCGCCACCGGCCCCGTGGCGGCGGCCTCCCGGGCCCGGAGCGCCGCGCGGACGGCGCTGCGGTTGGCTTCGGCGACGCGGTTCCCGAGCCCGGCCGGCTCCAGGGCCGCCCGGCTGGACGCGTAGGTGTTCGCGATGATCACGTCGGCGCCGGCCCTGATGTACTCCTCGTGGACCCGCTGCACCACGTCGGGCTGGTCCAGGTTGGCCCGGGCGCTCCAGGCCACGTCGTCCATGGCCACGCCCTCAGCCTGCAGCTGGGTGCCGGTACCGCCGTCGATGATCACCAGCTCACCGGCAGCGATCCGCTCGAAGACAGCCTCGGCCACGCTCATCCTGGTCCCTCTCCCGTTTCGGCCCGTAACGCAACAACCCGGACCGAACATAGCCGACGGCCCCGGCGAGGCACTCTCAGGTCCGGGAGTACGCGGAGCTGCGAGCTCAGACCTTCCGCCAGCGGGCCTCGCACAGTCCGTATACGCCGAAAATCACGAGGCCGAGCGCGGCCAGCAGCATCAGGAATTCGCCGAACGGCTGGTTGCGCAAGGTCAGCAGCGCCTTGTCGATGCCGCCGGATTCGGATGCCTTGCGGGTCACCGCCGCATCGATGACCAGCACGCCGGCCAGGGCGAAGACCAGCCCTCGGGCCATGGATCCGGTCATGCCGAGCAGTTCGACGACGCGACGCATCCGGCCCCGCAGCTGGGCCGTCCGGAGGTGCTTCATGAACTTCTTACGGGCGCCCTCGACGACCAGGGCGATACCGCAGGCGACGACGGCCAGCCCGACCAGGCCGACCAGCGTCCGGCCGGCCGGGTGCTGCATGGCGGTCGCCGTGATGTCCTGCTGGCGGCCCGACTGGCTGCGCGCAGAGCCAGTGATCACCGTGAAGGTCAGGTAGGACAGGCCCGCGTAGATGACCGCTCTGGCCAGCGACTTGAGCCGGGGGCCGGCTCCGGGCTCGCCGCTGACGCCGAACGCGGCCTCGCTCAGCCGCCACAGTGCGTAGGCCGCGAAGCCGATGGCGAGCAACCAGAGTGAGACCAGGCCGTACGACTTGCCCGCGAGCAGCTGCAGGGCACCTTCCTGGTCCGCCTCGCGCGAGCTGTGCCCCAGGGCGACCAGGACCGCGACCCAGCCGACCAGGATGTAGATGAGTCCCCGCGCCACCAGGCCCGCGCGGGCCACGAAGTGCGCCGCCGGGCTTTTGGAGGCCCGGCTGGCGGTGCGCATGGCCCGCGGCGCCGACACAGGGTTCATGGCCCCCTCATTCCTTTCTGGCAGATTCTCAAACGCGCGGTATACGGCGTAAAACAATTCACAGCGGGCAATAGGCGGCCATGTCGCTTTCAGCCGCTGCCCGGCGACGCCTGGCCCCGCTCGGTGTGGTCACGGCAGCGGCGGTCATCTTTGCCCTGCTGCTCCTCCTGGTGCGGCTGCAATGGGCGCCGCTGGAGTCGGCCGATCACCGCGCCGCGGCCGGGCTGAACAGCCTGGTCGCCGATAACGCCACGGCCGTCGGCATCGTCAAGGCGGTCACCTGGCTGGGCAGCGGCGGCGTGCTGTGGACGCTGATCGGAGCGGCCGTGGTCCTGCTGGCCATCAGGCGCCGGTGGCGGCTCGCGGTCTACCTCCTGGTCACGGGGGCCGGGGAACTGACGCTGGACCCGGTCCTCAAGGCGCTGGTCGGCCGGCTGCGCCCCGTGGTCGCCCATCCCATCGCGCACGGCACTGGCGACAGCTTCCCCAGCGGGCACGCATTCGGTTCGATGGTCTGTTACGGCGCGCTGTTCCTGGTCTTCCTGCCCGCGACGCGCGGAATCTGGCGCCGGGTGTTCACCGCGATCATCGTCACGCTGATCGCCGCGATCGGCGTCAGCCGTCTCCTGCTCGGGGTGCACTACGTCTCGGACGTGCTGGGCGGCTGGGCCCTGGGCATCACCTGGCTGGGCATCACCGCGTTCGCCTTCGAGCTGTCCCGGTACGCCGTGGGAGCCCCGGTGACCCAGCCGGTGACCGAAGGCCTCGAGCCCGAGGCCCGCACCGACCTGCAGCCGACCGAACCGGAGACGACCGGGCAGCACCAGGGCCGCGCGGGCAGCTACGGTCGTGCCGCCGCCGGAGTGGTGGTGATGTGGGTGCTGATCGTCGGCGCCCTCACCGGCATCGGCAAACTGATCATGCACACCGGCAACGGGAACGGAAACCTGCTCGGCGACCATACGATCCCGCACTGGCTGGCCAGGCAGCGCACGGCCACGCTGAACCACTGGAGCCTGACCGCCAGCAACCTCGGGGCCACCCGGGACATTCTCATCGTCAGCGCGGTCACCGGCCTGGTGTTCATCGCCGTCACCCGGCACTGGCGGCCGCTGATCTACCTGGCCGTGGTCATGTGCGGGGAACTGGCCGCGTTCCTGACCGTCGCCGCCATCGTCAAGCGGCCCCGGCCGGACGTCCCGCACCTGGACTCCAACCTGCCGACGTCTGCGTTCCCGTCCGGGCACATGGCCGCGACCACGTGTCTCTACGTCGGCCTCGCCATCCTGGTCATCGGCCACGCCCGCGGCTGGTGGCGGTACCTGTTCCTCATCCCCGCCGTCGTCATGCCGGTCATGATCACGCTGGCCCGCATGTACCGGGGCGAGCACCACCCCACCGACATCCTGGCCAGCGTGCTGTTCGCCGCCCTGTGGCTGACCGCCACCACCATTCTCGTGAAGCCGAACAGCGCCCTCGACCGCACCGACCGCAGGCCGTTGGGCCTGCCGCGCCGGAAGGGTGCCGACCACCCCGGCAAGACCACGGCCAGCACGCCGGGCTGAAGGTCTTACTGCCGGGCCTCGGCCTCTTCGATGGTCAGTTCCGCGGCCGGGTCGGCCTCCAGCCGCTCATCGGGGATCGGCCGCCCGCTTTCGACCGACCGTCCATAGGTCCCGTCCTTCAGGCGCTGCTCGGCGCGGTCGAGTGCGGCCAGGCGGTCGCGCAGAGTGGCCGTGATGGCCTCGTTCTCGAACTGGGCCGTGAGTGGCTGGGCGGGATCGGAGATGTCCGCCCCCTGCTCGTCTTCGCTGGCCCGGTCCTGACGTCCCTCGCGTTCGGTGGTCTCGAGCAGGCTCTGCACCTCGGCTCGCTTGGCCTGTACCAGCGTTCGTGCCTTGTCTTCGTCCACTTGTTCTCCTTGGCGATCGATGGGTCGTCCGCGGTGCCACCGGAACCGGCTCAGAACTGGACCCCGCGCGTGAGTGCCCCGTCCACCAGCAGGTTGGCGCCGGTGATGCGGCTGGCCGCCGGGCTGGCCAGGAAAGCCGTGGCCCGGCCGACCTCCTCGGGCAGCCCCATCCGCCCGGTGGGGTTCAGCTCCATGGCCGTCGTGAACAGCTCAGGGTTGTTGTGCTCGATGTTGTCCCAGACGCCGCCGGGGGAGTAGGTGTTGCCGGGGGAGAGGCTGTTGGCCCGGATGCCTTTGGCCGCCAGCTGGAAGGCCAGGCCCTGTGTGTAGTGGATGATCGCCGCCTTCATGGTCCCGTAAGGACCCGCGGCGAAGTCCACCTCGCGGCCGGACACGCTGGAGATCGTCACGATCGAGGGGGCCTGGCTGCGTTCGAGGTATGGCATCGCCGCGTTCACCAGGTGCACCGTGCCCATCATGTCCACGTCGAAGCTCGCCTGCCAGTTGGCCTCTTCGTCCGGTATGGCCAGCGCGCTCACGTTGGCCACGACGATATCCAGACCACCCAGTTCGGTGGCGGTGTCACTGACCCACTGGCTCACGCCCGCCCGGTCGCTGACGTCGACGCATCGCCCGGTCACCATCACGCCGTCGCCCCGGCCGGTCATCTCCTCGGCCGCCCGGACCACATCGGTGGCCGTCCGGGCGCAGAACGCGACCGAAGCTCCCTCATCCGCGAGCGTTTCCACAATGGCCCGCCCGATGCCCCTGGTGCCGCCGGTCACCAGAGCGCGCAGTCCCTTCAGTCCCAGGTCCATCTACTGCCTCCCCGCCTGTTCGCGCAGCCGCCGATGCATGCCCTCGAAGGCATCCGCCGCCGGCAGGAGGCGCTTGCGCACCTTGGTGACCGAGCTGTAGTTGACGTCCACCACGTTGGCCAGCGGGCATTCGCTCACCTGGGTGAGCAGCTGGTAGGCGTCGAGCCGGTCCAGCCCGTACAGGTCGCTCAGCCAGCCGACCATTCCCGCCTGGCCTATCCGCCAGGCGTCCTCCAGCGGCCGGCTCGAGCCCACCACCATGAGGTAATCGTCGGTCTCGATCCGCGGCCAGGCCGGGCCGCCGCCCTTGGCCAGGTCCACAATGAGGCCGACGTCCATGGCGCCTTCCACGGCGGTCCCGCAGGATTCGCCCTCACCTTGCCGGTAGTGCCCGTCACCGACAGAAAACAGTGCGCCCGGCATGTTGACTCTCAGGTAGCAGGTGGCTCCGGCCCGCATCTCC
>DASXJM010000079.1:0-6598 GCA_036497405.1 Streptosporangiaceae bacterium
CTGCGGCAAGCCGTCCAGGACCGGGGCGCCCCCGAGCAGCTGCTGCACGGCGAGCCGCACCCGGGCAACGTGCTGGGCGCCAGGACCGGACCGGTGTTCATCGACCTGGAGACGTGCTGCCGGGGACCGGTCGAGTTCGACCTCGCCCACGTGCCGGTCGCGGTCAGCCAGCACTACCCGGAGGCCGATCCCGCCCTGCTCGAAGACTGCCGGGGGCTGGTCCTGGCCGTGGTGGCCAAGCACCGTTGTGATCCCGGTGACCAGTTCCCGGACGGGCCGAGGGCGTTGCGCGACCTGCTCGCCGCCCTGCGCGCCGGCCCGCCGTGGGCCGCCCTCGACGTGGTGATGGGCACCCGTTAGGGGCGCGCCCGTTTCCTTTTTGGCCGAAACGAGGTAAGACCGCGGGGTATGGCCGGCACTCACTACTGTGACCGGCTGATCAGCAGGAGAAGAGCCATGACGCCCCCGAACGCCACCGATATCCGCCCGGTACCCCTGTTCTGCGACACGGCCCTGGCCGCTCGCATCGAGCGCGCCGAGGCACAGCTCATCGCCGGGTGCAACCAGGCGGCCCGGCGCCGCTCCGGGACGGACGGCTTCGTGACCCCGCTGGCCGGCGGCGTGGCCAGCTTCGCCGGGCCCGGCTCGCCGTACAACAAGGTGGCCGGGCTCGGCTTCGCCGGGGCGCCTGGCCCGGACGCGCTTCGCGAGGTCGAGCAGGCCTTCGCCGTCCTCGGCGCCCCCACCCAGGTCGAGCTGGCCCACCTGGCCGACCCGGAGATCGCGGCCGGGCTGACCGCCCGCGGTTACCAGCTGGAGAACTTCGAGAACGTGCTGGGCCGGGCCCTCAGCGGCGACACCGGGTGGGTCACCCCGGCCGGGATCGAGGTCCGGCTGGCCCGGGCCGGCGAATCCGGGGCCTGGCTGGACGTCGTGGCCGAGGGGTCGGTCCACCCCGACGAGCAGGGTGTGCCGTGGCACGAGGAGTTCTCGCGCGAGATGCTCATCGAGGCCGAGCGGGACTCGGTTGAGGCCGGCAACGTGCGCTACGCCGCGCTGCGGGACGGGGTCCTGGCCGGGGGCGCCACCATGCGCCTGGCCGAGGGCGTCGCCCAGCTCACCGGGGCGGCGACCGTGCCCGCGCACCGCCGCCGGGGGATCCAGACCGCGCTGCTGGCGGCCCGGCTGGCCGACGCGGCCGCGGCCGGCTGCGACGTCGCGGTCATCGTCACCCAGCCCGGGTCCAAGTCGCAGCAGAATGCTCAGCGCCAGGGGTTCGACCTGCTCTACACCCGGGCCGTCCTGGTCCGCGCGGCCGGAGCGCGCGGTGAGTAGCCTCCGGGCCGGGGGCGCCGACCCCGCGCTCCAGGAGGAGCTGGACCGGGAGATCAACAGTTTCAACGCGGCCGCCTCCGGCCATCACGACGCCCGCGAGCTGAGCGTGGCCGTCCGCGGCGACGATGATCAACTGCTGGGCGGCCTGTACGGCTGGACCTGGGGTGGCTGCGGCTACGTCGACCTGCTCTGGGTGCGCGACGACCAGCGCGGCCAGGGCCTGGGGGCCCGGCTGCTGGCCACGGCCGAGGCCGAGATCGGGCGGCGCGGCTGCGACCGGGTGGCGCTGAACACCCACTCGTTCCAGGCGCCCGGCTTCTACACCAGGCTCGGCTACGCCGAGTGCGGCCGGACGCCGGGCTACCCGCACGGCTACGACGACATTCACCTGATGAAGCAGCTGCCCAGGGCCGGCGCTGAACCGATCGTGCGGCTCGGACGGCCGGCCGACCTGGCCGAAGCGGACGGCGTCTATCGCCGGGCCTCGCTGTCGAACGCGGGCGACCGCGACAACCTGCTGGCTCACCCTGAGTTCCTGGTCCTGGGACCGGAAGGCCTGGCCGAGGGCCGGACCGAGGTCGCGGAGCAGGACGGCGCGGTGGTCGGCTTCGCGACCTGGGTCGAGACGGCCGGGACCACCGGAACGGCCGGGACCATGGAGCTGGAAGACCTGTTCGTGGACCCCGACTACCGGCGCCGCGGCATCGCCAGCGCGCTGGTCAGCCAGGTCGTCGAGGTCCTGCGGGCGCGCGGGGTCAAGCGCCTGGAGGTCACCGCCAACCCGCACGCCATGGAGTTCTACCGTGCGGCCGGCTTCACCGACGACGGGACGGCCGTGACCGAATTCGGTACCGCACCCCGCCTGGTCCTCGTGCTCTCCTGATCACGCCGGGGCCGGGCCGGTGCTCTCCCGGATGACCAGGCGGGTCTCCAGTTCCATGCTCAGCGCCTCGTGGGCGTGGCCGTCGAGCTGGCGCATGAGCATGGTGACGGCGGTGCGGCCCATTTCCTGGAGGGGCTGGCGGACGGTGGTGAGACGGGGGCTGGTGGCCCGGCTGACGCCGATGTCGTCGAAGCCGGCCACGGACAGGTCGCGGGGTACCCGCAGGCCCCGGGTGGCCGCGGCCTGCAGCACACCCGCGGCGACCTTGTCGTTGAAGCAGACCACGGCGGTCGGCCGCGGCCGCAGATCGAGCAGCTCCCCCCCGGCCTGTACTCCGGTCTGGGTGGCGGGCTCGCCGCTGCGCATCAGGCCCGGGTCACCGAGCACGCCGACCTCGGCCAGCGCGGCCAGGTGGCCGCCGATCCGATCGTCCCGGGTCCGCCAGTGCGGCGGGCCGGAGACCATCCCGATCTGGCGGTGCCCCAGCTCGATCAGGTGCCGGGTCACGGCCCGGGCCCCGGAGAAGTGGGCCGCCGAGATCGACACCATGCCGCGTGGCCCGGCCGTGCGCGGGTCCACCACCACCAGCGGGTAGCTGCGCGCGGCCAGGGCCTCCAGATCGGCCCGGGACTCCGGGGGCAGGATCAGCACCGCACCGTAGGCGTCACGGGACCGCGGCAACTCGCGCACCGCGGTGGACCGGACCGCCGCGTCACCGGCGTCCAGCAGCATGCTCTGGCCGTGCCGGGCCAGCGTCTCGGCGATCGACGTGACGATGTGCCCGAAGTAGTCGGTGAGCAGGTAGGGGCAGCGCACGAACACGGGCGGATGGGTGACCGGGGCTGGTGGCGGTCGCCGCCGCGGCTCGGGGGCCCGGTCGCCCAGCCGGGCCATCACCTGGCGGATCCGGTCGCGGGTGCCGGACGCGACGTTCTCGCCCCCGTTCAGCACCCGGGAAACGGTGGCGATCGACAGCCCGGTCTCGGCCGCTATGTCCCGCACGGTGACCCGGCTGTTCCCGGCATTCAATCCTGAAACAGAGTTTTGTTTCATCGCTGCTCCATCACAACCTGCGGGGCAGTGATTAACCACCCCTAACGCCGACAGGTCCGATCACAAAGCATCTTGACTCTTGTTCAGCCTGCTGTTAAATCACTAACAATAAAGTTTCCTAATTGTTTCAGAAACATTGTGTTTCAGAAACAGCGGGCGGTACGGGCCGGCCGCTCGCACCAGCTCGACCCGGCGGGTCCACCCGCTCCCGCCGGCCCCTCGGTTGAAGGGATGACCCGCATGCGCACCCCGAGGTTCACCACGAAATCGTGGCCGATCGCGCTGGCCGTGGCGGCCAGTACCGCGCTCGGATACGGCGGCCTGGCCGTGGCCACCGCCGGACCGGCCGCGGCGGCCGGCGCCGCCTTCCCGGCCCACTACGCCGCGCCCTACCTGCAGATCGACAACGGTGACGCCGGCGACATGGCCGCCGACCAGGCCGCGACCGGGGTGAAGGACTACACGCTGGCCTTCCTCACCCCGCAGTCCGGCTGCACCGCGGAGTGGGAGGCCAGCGGCTCCGGGGTCGGCGCCTACGCCGCCCAGATCAGCGCCCTTCAGGCGGCCGGCGGCAACGTGATCGTCTCGTTCGGCGGCGAGTCCGGTGGCGAGCTGGCCCAGACCTGCACCAACGTCTCCCAGCTGACCGCGGCCTACCTGAACGTGGTCAACACCTACGGCGTCACCCGGCTGGACTTCGACATCGAAGGCAGCACGCTGTCGGACACCGCCGCCACCTCGCGGCGGGATCAGGCGCTGGCCGCGCTGCAGGCCGAGGACCCGGCGGTCCAGGTCGACTTCACCCTCGGCGTCTCCCCGCAGGGGCTGCCGACCGGCACCGGTTCGGAGTACGCGCTGCTGCAGGACGCCAAGGCCAAGGGCGTGAAGGTGTCGGTCGTGAACATCATGACGATGGACTTCTACGACGGGTCCAACAACGACCTCGGGGACGCCGAATCCGCCGCCAAGGGGACCGCGAGCCAGCTCTCCAGCCTGTACGGGATCTCCACCGCGGCCGCCTACAACATGATGGGCCTGACCCCGATCGCCGGCACCAACGACGACGGCAGCGAGTTCTCCACCGGGAACGCCCAGTCGCTGGAGAGCTTCGCCGCCGCGAACGGCGTGGCCGAGCTGTCCTTCTGGGAGGTCGACGCCTACGACAAGCCGACTGGCTACCAGTACTCGTCCATCTTCAACAAGATCACCGGCGGCAGCAGCGGGGGCGGCGGCGGCTCCACCACCAGCGGGCAGATCACCGGCTACCAGGGCCTGTGCCTGGATGACCGGTCGGCCAGCACCGCCGACTTCAACCCGATCCAGGTC
The DNA here is from genome assembly GCA_036497405.1 of Streptosporangiaceae bacterium. Taxonomy (GTDB): domain Bacteria; phylum Actinomycetota; class Actinomycetes; order Streptosporangiales; family Streptosporangiaceae; genus Bog-532. The sequence continues at coordinate 4,598 of DASXJM010000079.1, forward strand.
TACACCTGCAACGGCAGCAGCGCCCAGGACTGGACCGTGAACAGCAACGGCACCCTGACCGTCCTGGGTGACTGCCTGGACGTGGCCGGCGCGGGCACGGCCAACGGCACCCTGGTCGACCTGTACCCCTGCAACGGCACCGGCGCCCAGTCGTGGACGCACGAGTCCAACGGCGAACTGGTGAACCCGAGCTCCGGCAAGTGCCTGGACGACACCGGCTACGGCGCCTCCGGCACCCAGGTCCAGATCTGGTCCTGCGGCGACACCTCGAACCAGCAGTGGAATCTGCCGTGAAGCGACGGTTCCTCGCCGTCCTGGCCACCATGGCCCTCGGGATCGGTCTGGCCACGGCCGCCACTCACCACCCCCAGGAGGCCCTGACCACCAGGACCACCGCGGCCACCGCCGCCGCCGCGGCCACCGGGGCGGTCACCGGCTACGAGGGCCTGTGCCTGGATGACCGGTCGGCCAGCAGCGCCAACTTCAACCCGATCCAGGTCTACACCTGCAACGGAACCGGCGCCCAGCAGTGGACGGTCGGGTCCGGGAACACCCTGCAGGTGCTGGGCATGTGCCTGGACGTGGCCGGGGCGGGTACGGCCAACGGGACCCTGATCGACCTGTACACCTGCAACGGCACCGGGGCCCAGGTCTGGTCGCCGCAGGCCAACGGCGAACTGCTCAACCCCAGCTCGGGCAAGTGCCTGGACGACACCGGCTACGGCGGCTCGGGCACCCAGGTCCAGATCTGGACCTGCGCCGACACCGCCAACCAGCAGTGGACGCTGCCGAGCGGGGGCGCGCCCACCGGTAACGCGCCCAATTTTGGATCGAATGTCTACCTGTTCAGTACCAGCATGACGACGACCACCATCCAGAACGACATCAACGCCGTCTACAACACGCAGCAGTCGAACCAGTTCGGCACCCAGCGTTATGAGCTGATGTTCGAGCCCGGCACCTACAACGTCAGCGTCCCGGTCGGCTTCTACACCGAGGTCGTCGGCCTCGGCCAGAGCCCGACCCAGACGGTGATCACCGGCGGCGGGATCTACGCCAACGCGGCCTGGAGCAACGGGAACGCGACCACGAACTTCTGGCGCGGCGTGGAGAACATAACCCTCCACCCGTCGTCCGGCAGCACCGAGTGGGCCGTCTCCCAGGCCGACCCGATGCGCCGGGTCCAGATCGACGGCAACCTGGTGCTGGACGACGACACCTCGGGCAACACCACCAGCAACTGGTCGTCCGGCGGTTTCATCAGCGACTCGGTCGTCACCGGCCAGGTCAACTCGGGCACCCAGCAACAGTTCATCATGCGCAACGACAAGGTGGGCAGCTGGACCGGCTCGAACTGGAACATGGTGTTCGTGGGCGACACCGGAGGGCCGGCCCAGAGCTTCCCGAGCCCGCCCGACACCACGGTCGGCCAGACCCCGACCGTGGACGAGAAGCCCTACCTGTACATCGACTCGGCCGGGAACTGGGACATGTTCGTCCCCGCCAACCGGACCAGCGCCCAGGGCGTCTCCTGGGCCAGCGGCAACACGCCGGGGACCTCGCTGCCGATCAGTGACTTCTACATCGCCACCCCGGGCAGCACGGTGGCCCAGCTCAACGCGGCGCTGGCCGGCGGCCAGGACCTGCTCTTCACCCCCGGCGTCTACCAGGTCAACGGCACCATCGACGTCACCCGGGCCGACAGTGTGGTGCTCGGCCTCGGCCTGGCCACCCTGGTCTCCAACGGCGGCAACACCATCCTGCAGACCGCCGACGTCAGCGGCATCCGCATCGGCGGGCTGCTCTTTGACGCCGGCTCCACCAACAGCCCGGTCCTGGTCCAGATCGGCCCGGCCGGCGCCAGCGCGAGCCACGCGTCGGACCCGACCGTCCTGTCCGACGTCTTCGCCCGCATCGGCGGGGCCACCGTCGGTAAGGCGACCCAGACCCTGCAGGTCAACAGCGCCAACGTGATCGGCGACGACCTGTGGCTGTGGCGGG
>DASXJM010000080.1:0-6470 GCA_036497405.1 Streptosporangiaceae bacterium
CGGGTGAGCCCGTTCACCCTCGGCACCATGACGTTCGGCAACGACCTGGGCTGGGGCACCAGCCCGGAGGAGTCGGCCCGCATCCTGGCCGCCTACCTGGACCGGGGCGGCAACTCGATCGACACCGCCAACATCTACACCAACGGCCATTCCGAGGAGATCATCGGCGACTGGTTCGCCGCCCATCCGGGACGGCGCGACCGGGTGGTGCTGGGCACCAAGTTCTTCGGCAACCTGTACGCCGGGGACCCCAACGGCGGCGGCGCCGGGCGCAAGGGCATCGTCCAGCAGCTGGAGAACTCGCTGCGGCGGCTGCGGACCGACTACGTCGACCTGTACTGGCTGCACAACTTCGACCCGGTGACCCCCATCGAAGAGACCCTGCGCGCGCTGGACGACCTGGTGGCCGCGGGCAAGGTCCGCTACCTGGGCCTGTCCGACCTGCCGGCCTGGAAGGTGGCCGAAGCTGCCACCATCAGCGGTTTCCGCGGCTGGGCTCCGGTCACCGCGCTGCAGCTGGAGTACTCGCTGCTGGCCCGGACCCCCGAGGCCGAGCTGATCCCGGCCGCCCGCGACCTGGGGATCGGTGTGCTGCCGTGGAGCCCGCTCAAGAACGGGCTGCTGTCCGGCAAGTACGGCCGGGGCCAGCCCGCCCCGGCCGACAGCGCCCGGGCCAGCCGCCCGGAGATCTTCGGCACGGCCAGCGAGCACGACTTCGAGGTGATCGCGGCCGTGCGGGACGTGGCCGCCGAGACCGGGGCCAGCCCGGCCGCGGTCGCGCTGGCCTGGGTCCAGGGCCGGCCCGGGGTGACCTCCACCGTCATCGGGGCCCGCCGGGTCAGCCAGCTGGAGGACAACCTGGCCGCCCTGGACGTGGCGCTCAGCGCCGACCAGCGGGCCCGGCTGGACAAGCTGTCCGCACCGGAGCTGCCGTTCCCGGTCTGGGCCAACCGCCTCGCGCCCGCCCTGCAGTTCGCCGGGGCCACCGTGGACGGCCAGGCCACCGGCCCGGTCCTGCCGGGGGCATGAACCGGCACCGGAGGGGGCAAAACCACCAGCGATGAGACGAAGCGCGGAGCGAATCAGGGTGTCGCACGCCGGGGCGTTGCCGCGGCCTGCCGACCTGCAGCAACTGTTCAGCCAGGGCCCGGCGGCCCAGGACGCCTTCACCCAGGCGCTGCCCGAAGCGGTGGCCGAGGTGGTGGATCGCCAGGTCAGCGCGGGCGTCGACGTGGTCAACGATGGGGAGATCTCCAAGCGGGGACTGTTCATCGGGTACGTCCGGGACCGGATGTCGGGCTTCGAGGCGCGGCGGTTCGCGCCCGGGGAGTACACCCCGCCGAACGCCGGGGTGCAGGGCCGGGACAAGCGGGACTTCCCGGGGTTCTTCGCGGCCGGGCTGGGCGGATTCCAGTTCGGGGCCGCGGTGACGCCGCCCCCGACGCCGGGCGGGGAACAGCCGCAGCCGGGCGGGACCACGGCCTACTTCTGCACCGGACCGCTGGCCTACACCGGCCGGGAGCGGTCGCAGGCCGACATCGAGCGGCTGCGGGTCGCGGTGACGGCAGCGGGGCGCGACGACGTCGAGGCGTTCCTGCCCGCCATCACCCCGGGGACGGTGGAGCACTGGCTGCAGAACGAGTACTACCTGGACACCGAGACGTTCCTGTTCGCGGTGGCCGACGTGCTGCACGAGGAGTACCAGGCCATCACCGACGCCGGGCTGATCCTCCAGGTCGACGACCCGGACCTACCGGACGGGTGGCAGATGTTCCCGGACATGTCCGTGTCCGACTACCGGCGCTACGCGGCCCTGCGCATCGAGGCCCTCAGGCACGCCCTGCGCGGGCTGCCCGAGGACCAGGTCCGGCTGCACATCTGCTGGGGCAGCCACCACGGCCCGCACCGCGACGACCTGCCGCTGCGGGACCTGATCGACCTGGTGCTGACCGTGCCGGCCGGCTGCTACTCGTTCGAGGCGGCCAACCCCCGGCACGAGCACGAGTACACGGTCTGGGATGACGTGAAGCTGCCGGACGGGAAGCTGATCATGCCCGGGGTGGTCGGCCACTCGACCGACATCATCGAGCACCCGGAGCTGGTCGCCCAGCGGCTGGTCCGGTTCGCGGGCCTGGTCGGCCGGGAAAACGTGATCGCCGGGACCGACTGCGGGCTGGGCGGCCGGGTCGGCCACCCGGAGATCGTCTGGGCCAAGCTGTCCACCCTGGCCGATGGGGCCGCCATCGCCTCCGGCCGGCTCTGGAGCTGATCACTCCGCCGGCTGACGCGCGTCTTCGTGGAGCAGGTCGATCAGCTGCTGGGCGTTGACCTGAGCATCGTTGCTGTAGCAGTTGTTGAACAGCACGTGGGTGGCGTCGGCCTGGCGGGACAGCTGGCGGACTTTGGGCGCCCACTGCTTCAGTTCTTGCTCGGAGTACCGGTAGCGGTACTTCTCCTGGATGTTGTTCGAATCCCAGTGGTCCGACCGCCCGTGGAAACGCATGACGGCCAGCGGCGCGGTGGCCGCCACCACCGGGGGCACCGAGCTGGTGTGACCCTGGGGCTCGTCCACCACCACGTAGGGCAGCTGGTGGTCGGCCAGGAACTTCAGCGTCTCGGCGCGGTTGTCCTCGCTCATCCAGGTCTTGTTGCGGAACTCGATGCAGACCTGGCGCGGGGCCACCCGGTCGGCGCAGGCCAGGATGTAGTCCTTGCGCTCGCGCCCGATCACGAACCACTGCGGGAACTGGAACAAGATCGCGCCCAGCCGCCCGGTCTGCCGGAGCGGCTCCAAGGCGGCCAGGAACCGTTCCCAGGCCTGGTCGACCAGCTCCGGGTCGGTGTCCTTGAGGTACACGCTGGCCTTGCCCTTGGCCGTCTTCTCGGCCAGTGGCCGCAGGTCCTTGGGCAGCGCGGCGATCTTGGTGGGGTGATGGGTGAACAAGCTGAACGACTTGATGTTGAACAAGAACCCCTTGGGCGAGCGGTGCGCCCAGGCGGCCGCGGTCTGCTCGGCGGGCAGCGCGTAGTAGGAGGAGTCCACTTCCACCAGCGGAAACTGGCGGGTGTAGTAGCGCAGGCGCTTCTCGGGATTGTTCGCCTCGGGGGGATACCACCCCGACTCGATCAGGGTTTTGTCCGTCCACGATGCGGTGCCCACCCGGATGTCGCCCATATCAGCAGAGTAAACGGGACCGTGCCGAGACGATCACGACGGTACCGTCATGGTTTGCCGGTCTTGCCCTCTTGTGAATGGTATGACATTATGCCAGCCTTATGTGATCCGGCGCACAGCCCGGCGACGGCGGCATCGAGGCCGCCTGACCTATCCGGAAGGAGCACACGTGCGCTCAAGAGGCAAGCAGAGAAGAAAAGCTTGGCTGGCGCCGTGGGTCGCCACCGCTTCCGTGGCCGCATTGGCCGCGTGCGCGTCAACCGGGGGCGGATCGTCGTCGTCCGGGGGCGCGGCCAGTTCCGGGGGCGGCTCTACCTACACCGTTCACGCGATCGTCTCCGAGACCGGCAGCGCGTCGTTCCTCGGAGTTGAAGAGAAGGCCGCGCTGCAGGCGCTGGCCAAGCACGTCAACGCGACCGGCGGTATCGGCGGCAAGAAACTGGCCTTCGACATCTCCGACAACCAGTCCACCGCGTCCACCTCGGTGTCCCTGGCCTCCCCCATGCTGTCCCAGTCCCCGGTGATCCTGGTCGGCAGCGTGACCAGCGTTGACCGGCCCGTGGACGACCTGGCCAACTCGGGCGGGCCCGTCATCTACGACCTGTCCCCCGGCGACCACCCCAAGCTGGGCGGCTACGTGTACTCGACGTCGAACTCGACGGTCAACCAGACCAAGGCGTTCATCAACTTCGTCAAGAGCAAGGGCTGGACCCGGGTCGCGGCCATCACCTCGACCGACTCCTCGGGCCAGGACGGCTGGGAGAACATTCAGAAGGCGGCGGGCGGCGGGGGGGTCAAGGTGGTCAGCCACCAGACCTTCGACCCGTCCGACGTAAGCGTGACCACCCAGCTGTCCAAGATCAAGGCGGCCAACCCGCAGGCCCTGTTCATCTGGACCACTGGCACCCCGCTGACCACCGTGCTCAAGGGGATGCAGTCGCTAGGCCTGTCGAGCATGCCCACCCTGACCACCAACGGCAACGCCTCGTTCAAGGAACTGAGCAGCCTGTCCAGCGATCTGCCGTCCCAGCTGTACTTCCCGGGCGCGCCGTTCATGGTCGGGCCGGCCCACCTGACCGGGCAGACCAAGACCCAGGTCCAGGCGTTTGACACGGCCATCAAGGCCTCGGGCCAGACCGCGCCCGACGAAGGGGACGCCTTGTCCTACGATCCCGGGCTGATCCTGGTCAGCGCGCTGCGCAAGCTGGGAACCGGCGCCACCGCCCAGCAGATCCACAGCTACATCTCGGGCCTGACCTCGTTCCAGGGCATCGACGGCACGTACGACTTCAAGGCCAGCCAGCCCGACAACCGGGGTCTGACCATCAAGGACGTCTACGTCGCCGAGTGGAACAAGTCGGCCCAGGACTGGACGGCGGCCTCCGGGCCGGCGGGCCAGGCCCTGGCCACGCCTTAACCGGTAGCGACGGGCCCGGGGGGCGTACGGCACACGTCCCCCGGCCCGGCCGCGGCAGCCAGGACGGCAGGGCCCACGGGCCCGGAGGAGGACCCCCGCACCCATGTGGGCAGCTGGCAACATCATCATCGGCGGTCTCATCACCGGCGCCATCTACGCCCTGCTGGCGGTGGGCTATTCGCTGGTGTTCAGCGTCAGCGGGGCCCTGAACCTGGCCCAGGGCGCGTTCGTGGCGCTGGGCGCGCTGACCATGTACACGTTCGAGCACAACGCGCACCTCCCGGTCCTGGTGGCCTTCCTGGCCGCCCTGGCCGTGGTCGCGGTGGCCATCGGCATCATCGAGTGGGTGGTGATCCGGCCCGCGGTGACCCGGATCTCGCACGCCAACCTGCTGATGATGATGGGCGGCCTGCTGACCGCGTTCGAGGGCGCGGCCTTCCTCATCTGGGGCAGTAACCCGTTCTCGACCAACCCGTTCTCCGGGTCCAAGCCGGTCCACGCGGGCGGCCTGTCCATCCCGACCCAGGGTTTCTGGGTCATCGGAGCCATGCTGGCGGCGGTGGTCGCGCTGTCCTGGCTGCTGTCCCGCAGCCGCTGGGGCCGCGGCCTGCGGGCCACGTCGGAGAACATGACCGCGGCCCGCCTGATGGGCGTGCCGGTGGACCGGATGATCCTGCTGTCGTTCGTGGCCGCCGCCGCCCTGGGCGTCATCGCCGGGGCGGTGATCTCGCCGCTCACCTCGCTGGACTACACCAGCATGGCCAGCTACACCAACGAGGGACTGATCGCGGTCAGCCTGGGCGGGCTGGGCTCGGTGTACGGGTCGGTGGCGGGCGGCCTGGTCCTCGGGGTGGTCGAGGCGGTCGTCTCCGGCTACGTGTCGTCACTGTTCAGCACGGCCATCAGCCTGATCATCCTGATCGTCATCATCTTCCTGCGCCCGCAGGGGCTGCTGGGCCGGGTGCGCGGCGCGCGCATCGACGTGGCCGAGCGCACCAGCGGCCGCATCTACGCGCCGCCCCGATTGCCCCGCTACTGGGCCCGGGCCGGCGGGGCCGGGCTGGCCCTGGTCATGCTGTTCGTGCCGGACATCATCCCGGCCGGTGACATGCGGGCCCTCAACATCACCGGGATCTTCTGTCTCACCATCGTGGGGCTGGACCTGCTGACCGGGATCGCGGGCCAGGTCAGCCTGGGGCAGGCCGGGTTCATGGCCATCGGTGGCTACATGTTCGCCATCTTGACCGTGAAGTACCACTGGCCCACCCTGCTCGGGCTGCTCATCGGGATGGTGGGCTCGGCCCTGGTGGCCACGGTGCTGGGCCTGGTCTGCGGCCGGCTGCGCGGCATGTACCTGGCCATCACCACGCTGGCGTTCGGCATCCTGGTCGAGGCCATGGCCAACGGGCTGTCCATCACCGGCGGCCCGTCCGGCATCGGCGGCATCCCGTCCCTGGCCGTGGGCGGGTTCGTGTTCGACAGCGACACCCGGTACTTCTACCTGATCTGGGCCCTGGTCGCGGTGGCCCTGATCGCGGTGGCCAACTTCGTGCGCAGCAACCGGGGCCGCATCCTGCGAGCCATGCACGGCGACCAGGCCGGAGCCCGGTCGCTGGGGCTGAACATCACCCGGGCCAAGATCTCGGTTTTCGTGATCAGCGCCTGCCTGGCCTCGATCGCGGGCAGCCTGTACGCCAGCTACTTCCGCTACCTCTCCCCCGACCAGGTCGGCAGCTCGGAGTCGCTGCAGCTCATCACCATGCTGGTCATCGGGGGTATGGGCACCCTGTTCGGCCCGCTGATCGGGGTCGCGCTGCTGACCTACCTGCCGCTGGAGTCGCAGTCGATCGCCAACTACTCGATGCTGCTGACCGGCGT
>DASXJM010000081.1:0-3535 GCA_036497405.1 Streptosporangiaceae bacterium
GAGGCCGGGGTCACGGTCACGTTCGAGAAGGCCGCGCCCCGGCGCTTCGGCCTGGTCATCGGGGCCGACGGGCTGCATTCGGTCGTGCGCGGGCTGGCCTTCGGGCCCGAGTCCAGCTGTGTCCGGCCGATCGGCTGCTACACGGCCTGGTTCACGGCCCGGGCCGACCTCGACCTGGACGGCTGGTACCTGATGCATCGCGCCCCCGGCGGCCGGGTGGTGTCGGCCCGGCCCGGGCGGCGGCCGGGGGAGATCAAGGCCGGGCTGGGGTTCCGCTCGGAGCCGATCGAGTACGACCGGCGCGACGTCGAGGCCCAGAAGGACATCCTGGCCCGCCGGTTCGCGGGCGTGGGCTGGGCGGCGCCGCAACTGCTGGCGGCCATGCGGTCGGCGCCGGACTTCTTCTTCGACTCCATGGGCCAGGTGCACCTGGAACACTGGTCGGCCGGGCGGGCCGCGGTGCTCGGGGACGCCGGCTACTGCCCGACCCCGCTGACCGGGCTGGGCACCAGCGTGGCCCTGGTCGGCGCCTACGTGCTGGCCGGTGAGCTGGCCGCGGCCGGCGGCGACCACCGGGTCGCCTTCCCCCGCTACGAGCAGGTCATCCGGTCCTACGTGACCGAGAGCCAGAAGCTGCCGCCGGGCGGCGCGCAGGGGTACGCGCCCAAGTCCCGCTTCGTCATCTCGCTCAGCAACACGTCGATGCGGATGATGAACCACTGGCCGATGCGGCCCCTGCTGGCCAAGCAGTTCGCCAAGGCGGGCGGCATCGACCTGCCCGACTACGAGCCCGCCGAGAACGGCTGCCCGGTGGACTGACCGTGGCCGCGGTTACACGGCGGCCGGGCGGCCGGCGGCATCGGCGGTGTCGGGCACGGCCAGGGCCGGGCGGCGGCCGGTGGCCCGGGCGGCCAGCGACCGGGTCAGCTGGCGGACGCTGTTGTGGGTGCCGCCGATGAACCGCTCCGATGGGCCCAGGCTGACGGCGGCGGGTGCGCCCGCGAAGTACAGGCCGGGGACGCTGGTCTGGCCGGCCCGGGACAGCACCGGGTACCTGTTCAGGGTCGCGATCTGCCCGCGCAGGCCCGCGGACAGGAAACCGAGCCGGTCCACGTCGATCCGGAAGCCGGTCCCGGCGATCACGTGGTCGACGTCGAGGGCGGCGACCTTCGGCCCGTCCAGCTGCAGCCGGACACCGCTGCCGACGGCCTCGGCCTGGCGGACCTGGTGGCTGAGCAGGGTCTCGACCACGCCCTCGATCCGGTTCTTGAGCCACCAGGAACCGCCCGGGCCGAGCACGGTGCGGGCCTTGGTGATGCGGACGCTCTGCGGCAGCAGCCGGAACGCCTCCGGGGAGAACCACACCGCGCAGCGCCAGCCCTCGCACAGCTTGTTGGTGGGCCGGATGAGGTGCCCGAACCAGCTCAGCGTCTCCGGGTTGGGCTCGACGAAGTTCAGTTCGGGCTTGCGGACGATCAGCCGGGTGTCGGCGCCCGCCTCGTGGAGCAGGGCCACGGTCTCCAGCGCCGACTGCCCGGCGCCGATCACCGCGACCCGGCGGCCCTGGAACGGCTCCAGCCGGTGGATGTCCTTGCTGTGGGAGAGCAGGTCGGCGGGCAGCCCGGCCAGCTCGGCCGGGATCCGGTAGTAGGGCAGCACGCCGGTGGCCACCACGACCTGCCGGGCAGTGATCGGGTCCGCGTCGGCGAAGCTGACCCGGAAGCCGCCTTCCACCGGGGTCACGTCGCTGACCGTGATGTCGCGGACGTCCGGGACCAGCTGCTCGGTGAACCAGTCGGCGTAACCGAGGAAGCGTTCCAGCGGCAGCGGGCCCAGGCGCTCCTGGTAGTCGTAGCCGTGCTGGGCGCAGTAGGCGGCCACGTCATAGCCGGACCGGGGTGCGGCCATGTCCGAGGCGTACGGCTCGGACTTCATGTTCATGCCGACCGGCACGTGCGAGCGGTAGGTGCCGTTCGGCTTGCCCACGACCTGGTGGCTGACGCCGAGCGCGCGCAGATGGGCCGAGATGGACAGGCCGAACGGGCCGGCCCCGATGACGAGGACTTCCTCGGTGGACACGTGGTGCTCCCTTGCTGTGGATCCGGGCGGGCCTGCTGGTTCAGGTCAGTTCCGTGACTGCACGACGGCGCGGGCGGTGGCCCGCAGTTCGGCCAGGGCGGGCCGGAGGTCTCGCCAGTCAACGCAGTCGAGGTGACGGGTCCGCAGGAATTCAGCCGCGAAGCTGGACAGCGCCCGCGTCCGCGACATGCTGTCCGGGCGGCCGACGCGGCGCCGGTTGTCCCGCAGCCAGCGCATGTCGCCGTGCAGCCACCGGGTCCGGACCCCGATCCGGTAGCCGGTCTGGGCCGGGACCGGCTCGCCGGTGGCCCACTGCCAGAGCAGCAGCGGGAAGTCCACCCCGGAGTGCAGGGCGTTCTCGATGGTGCCGGCCAACCGGGCGTTGACCTCCATCAGCAGCGGGCGGCCGGTGGCGTCGCGCCGGAACTCGACCTCGCACACCCCGTCCAGGCCGATCTCCTGGACCAGGCGGACGGCCGGGTCGTAGAGGTCGGGCAGCAGCGGGATGCTCTCCCGCAGCACGGAGGCGCCGCCGAGCGCGGGGCTGGTCCGCCAGGCCACGTGGGCGCAGGCCGCCTGGACCTCGCCGTCCACCATGAGCAGCGAGACCCCCTCGCGGCGGCCGCTGGCCCACTGCTGAGCCAGCACGCCCGAGCCCGAGCTCAGGTAGGTCTGGATGGCGCTGACCGCCTCGACCTCGTCGATCACCTCGGTGACCTGGAGGCGGACCGGAGCGTCGCGCGGGAACGAGACCGTGGGCTTGAGCACGAACGGGAACTCGAACGCGGTCATCACGGCGGGCAGGTCGTCGAGGCTGTCGATCCGCATGGTCCGCGGGTAGTCGATACCCAGCCGCCCGGCCACCTCGAGGGTGCGGTCCTTGTCGTTGGCGATGGCCAGCGTGGTGTCGGAGGCCAGGGCCAGCGTGCAGCCCAGCGCGGCCAGCTGCGACCGGTACGGGGTCATGGCCGTGATGGCACCGTCGTTGGTGGGGATGACCACGCGGACCCGGTGCTCGCGGACGAAGCCGACCACGGCGGCGGCGAAGGTGTCGGCGCCCGCCGCCACGTCGGGCAGGACCAGGCTGTGGCCCGCGTAGCGGGACCGGAAGGCCAGCGCCGACTGCGCGGTGTCGCACTCGGTGGCGCACTCGCCCACCGCGACCCGCAGGCCGATCCGGCCCAGGCTGCGCACGCAGGCCAGGCTCTGCTTGGTGGAGGCGTCCAGGATCAGCACGTCGTAGGAGTGCTGGACACCGGTCTGAGCTGGTGTGACGATCGCGGACGGGGTGTCCATTGTGGCCACGTACGGTCCTCCTGCCCCGGGTTTCGGTCGGGCAGAAGATCGGCCGGTGAGCGGTATAGATACGTCCGTGTCCAAAACGATACGAAACGTCGAATCAAATCCGAACGAAGACCGACGACGACATGCCGCACGGCTTCCTGATGCTGTCCCG
>DASXJM010000082.1:0-1981 GCA_036497405.1 Streptosporangiaceae bacterium
CCTCAAGAACGCCGACCGCTACAAGTCGGTCGGCGCGGTGCCCCCGCGCGGCGTGCTCATGGTCGGGCCGCCCGGCACCGGCAAGACCCTGATCGCCCGGGCCGTGGCGGGCGAGGCCGACGTGCCGTTCTTCTCGGTGGCCGGCTCCAGCTTCGTCGAGCTGTTCGTCGGCGTGGGCGCGGCCCGCGTCCGTGACCTGTTCAGCGAGGCCCGCAAGCGGGCCCCCTGCATCATCTTCGTGGACGAGATCGACGCCATCGGCCAGCGCCGGTCGGGCGGCCAGGTGTACGCCTCGAACGACGAGCGGGAGCAGACGCTCAACCAGCTGCTGGCCGAGATGGACGGCTTCGACCCGGCCACCGGCATCGTGGTGCTGGCCGCGACCAACCGCCCCGAGGTGCTGGACCCGGCGCTGCTGCGCCCGGGCCGGTTCGACCGTCAGGTCACGATCCCGCTGCCCAACGTCAGCGAGCGATCGGCGATCCTGGCCGTGCACTGCCGTGGCAAGCAGGTCGCCAAGGACGTGGACCTGGGCGCGGTGGCCCGCGGCACCCCCGGCTTCTCCGGGGCCGACCTGGCCAACCTGGTCAACGAGGCCGCGATCTTCGCGGTCCGGGCCGGCCGCAACACCATCACCCAGGTGGACTTCGACACCGCCCGGGACCGGGTCCTGCTCGGCCGCCGCGAGGACTCCAACGTGCTGCTGCCCGAGGAGAAGAAGTCGGTCGCGGTGCACGAGGCCGGGCACGCCATGGTGGCCGCCCTGTCACCGCAGGCCGATCCGGTGGCCAAGGTGACGATCCTGCCCGCTGGCCAGGCGCTGGGGGTCACCGAGCAGCTGCCCCTGGTCGAGCGGCACCTGTACAGCGAGGACTACCTGCATCAGTCGCTGGCCGTGCGGCTCGGCGGCCGGGCCGCAGAGCTGGTCAAGTTCGGCCAGGGGTCGACGGGCGCCTCCAACGACCTGGCCTCGGCCACTGACCTGGCCACCCGGATGATCCGCGAGTTCGGCCTGTCCCCCGCCCTGGGCCCGGTCGGGTACCCGTCCGGGGGGTCGATGTTCCTGGGCGACGGCGGCGCGGTGTCGAGCCGGCCGTTCTCCGAGACCACCCAGGCTGAGATCGACCGTGAGGTGTCCCGGCTGCTGCGGGAGGCCGAATCGCAGGCGGTCGAACTACTGAAGGGCCACGAGTCCCAGCTCGACCAGCTGTCCAACCTGCTGCTGGAGCAGGAGACCGTGGCCGGCGAGACCGTGTACGAGTTGCTCGGGCTCAAGCCGCCGGAGCGCATCGACGACGCGCCCGCGATCGCGCCGCACCGTCCGGTGGCCCCGGCCGGCCAGCACGCGGCGACCACGTCCGTACCCGCTCCGGAAAAGCCCGCCACCCCGGCGGACTGAACTCACGCCCACCCCGGGCGGCCGCACCCCGGCCGCCCGGGGTCCTTGCTGGCAGCCCGCCCGGCCGCTGTTCTCACCCCGCCCAGCCGGGAAGCCTGCACCCGCCGCCCAGCCGCGCCGCTTCTTGCTGTTATCAGCAAATTCGCCGGACTCCGCGCGTTGCGGTGTGTCCGGCTGACCGACATTCGAACATAGTTAAACAGCCAAAGTCTTGACGGCTCTTAACAGCGCCGTTAAGTTACACCATTAAATAAGTCTTGTAGCAACTCGCCGGCCGGCCCCACCGAGCCACGGCGGAGACGTGACGCGCCCGGGAAACCCCTGGGCACGGATGCGTGCGCACGCGCAGCGTCTCCTGGCTCTTCCGGCCTGGACGCGGGCTCGCCCACGTCCGGGCACCGCTCGTCCCCCGCCCGGGGTCCTGTCCTCGCGGACCGGACGCCATGCCGTCATGACCAGGAGCCGCGCCCATGCGCTCAGCCCGCCCTCCCCGCCTGCTCAAACGCCTGCTCAGGCCCCCGTTCATCCTGGCCGCCGCCGTACTGCTGGTCGGCCTGATCCTGCCCACGGCGATCAGCACCA
>DASXJM010000083.1:0-5508 GCA_036497405.1 Streptosporangiaceae bacterium
AAGCCGAGGACCCGGGTGGAGTCCTTGATCGCGGCCTTGGCCTTGATCGTGCCGTAGGTGACGATCTGCGCGACCTTGTCCGAGCCCCACTTCTCGGTCACGTAGCGGATGACGTCGGCCCGCCCACGTTCGTCGAAGTCCACGTCGATGTCGGGCATGGACACGCGCTCGGGGTTGAGGAACCGCTCGAAGATCAGCCCGTGCGGGAGCGGGTCCAGGTCGGTGATGCCCATGGCGTAGGCCACGATTGACCCGGCCGCCGAGCCACGGCCGGGGCCGACGGCCACGCCGTGGTTCTTGGCCCACATGATGAAGTCGGCCACGACCAGGAAGTAGGCCGGGAACCCCATCTGGCAGATGATGTCGATCTCGTAGCTGGCCTGCCGCTTGTGGTCCTCGTCGTAACCGTCGGGGAAGCGGCGGTCCATGCCCTTCCAGACCTCGGCCCGGAACAGGTCGGCTTCGCTGTCGAAGCCTTCGGGGATGGGGAACCGCGGCATGAGGTTGACGAAGTCGAACATGCCGGAGGTGTCGACCCGGTCCGCGATGAGGAGCTGGCTGTTCCGGCAGCCCTCCTGCCACACGTCCGAACGGTCGCCCGAGTACATCTCGGCCGCGGACTTGATGTAGTAACCGCTGCCGTCGAACCGGAAGCGGTCCGCGTCGGCCAGGGTCTTGCCGGTCTGGATGCAGAGCAGCAGGTCGTGGCTGACGGAGTCGGTTTCCCGGGTGTAGTGCGAGTCGTTGGTCACGACCGGCGGGATGCTGAGCTTCTTGCCGATCTCGATCAGGCCGTCGCGGACCCGGCGCTCGATGTCCAGGCCGTGGTCCATCAGCTCCAGGAAGTAATTCTCCTTGCCGAAGATCTCCTGGTACTCGGCGGCGGACCGGAGGGCCTGGTCGAACTGGCCGAGCCGGAGCCGGGTCTGCAGCTCGCCGGACGGGCACCCGGTGGAGGCCATCAGGCCCTCGGCGTGCTGGGCCAGGATCTCCTTGTCCATCCGCGGCCACTTGACCAGCCAGCCCTCGGCGTAGGAGCGGGAGGACAGCTTGAACAGGTTGTGCAGGCCGGTGCGGTCCCGGGCCCAGATGGTCTTGTGCAGGTAGGCGCCGCTGGCCGAGACGTCGTCCTTCTTCTGGTGCGGCTGGCCCCAGAGGATGCGCTTGGTGTTGCTGCGGTGCTCGGGGGCCACGTAGGCCTCGATCCCGATGACCGGGGTGATGCCCGCGTCCTTGGCCTGCCGGTGGAACTCGGCCGCGCCGTACATGTTCCCGTGGTCGGTCATGGCCACGTGGGTCATGCCCTGCCGCTGGACCTCTTTGAACAGCTCCTTGAGGCGGGCCGCGCCGTCCAGCATGGAGTACTCGGTATGCACGTGAAGGTGTGCGTACGGCTGACGGGTCGCTGGTTCCGCCATGGGCTGAGCCGCCTCCTTCTGGCCTCGGTCTGCCATGCCTCGGGCATGCTTCGCAGAGCCCGGTAGTGGCCGGGTGCCGGGCTCTGGTCCAGGCCTGGCGCCGGGGGCCACGCGGGCGTGCGTCGTACTTACCGAACGGTTCCGGGGGGAAGGCGGCACATGTCACACCACGCCGGTGACCTGCTCCATCAGTGCGGCGGAGCGTCGCCGGTGAGGCGGATTTCCCGCCTCGGAGGACCGTGCCGGCCCGGTGAACCGAGCCTACATCGCCGGGCCTGGTCCCCGGCTCCCCACACGCCGGAGGCGGGCGGAAAGGGGCGGGATTTCCGGTTCGGCCCGGTCCGGGCCGAACCGGATGGCCCCGTCAGCTCTCAGCACGCAGGACGTCGAGGGCGTGCTGCAGATCATCCGGGTAGTCGCTGCGGAATTCGACCCAGCGGCCACCGACCGGATGGCTGAAGGCCAGGCTGACCGCGTGCAGCCACTGCCGGTGCAGGTCGAGGTGGTCGGCCAGCACCGGGTCGGCCCCGTAGAGCAGGTCACCCACGCAGGGATGCCGGATCGCCGACATGTGGACCCGGATCTGGTGGGTCCGCCCGGTCTCCAGCCCGACGTCGACCAGGCTGGCGCCGCGGAAGGCCTCGATGGTGTCGTAGTGGGTCACGCTGGCGCGGCCGTCGGCCACCACCGCGAACCGGCCGTCACCGGACGGGTGCCGCCCGATCGGGGCGTCGATGGTGCCGCGCAGCGGGTCCGGGTGGCCCTGGACCAGGGCGTGGTAGCGCTTTTCGACCTCGCGTTCCCGGAACGCCCGCTTGAGCGCGCTGTAGGCGTGCTCACTCTTGGCCACCACCATCGAGCCGGTGGTGTTGGCGTCCAGCCGGTGCACGATGCCCTGCCGCTCGGCCGCGCCGCTGGTGGCGATGGTGTGCCCGCTGGCCTGGAGCCCGCCGATCACGGTCGGGCCGGACCAGCCCGGCGCCGGGTGCGCGGCCACGCCGATCGGCTTGTTGACCACGATGATGTCGTCGTCCTCGAACGTCACCGCCAGGCCTTCGACGGCGCGCGGCGGCGCCACCGGCCGGGGCGCGGGCAGGGTCACCTCGAGCGGATCCCCCGCCGTGACCCGGTCCGACTTGGCGGCCGGGCGGCCGCCGACCAGCACGTTGCCTTCGCTGATGAGCTCGGCGGCCCGGGACCGGGACAGGCCGAACATCCGGGCCAGCGCCGCGTCCAGTCGTTCGCCGTCGAGCCCGTCCGGCACCGGCAGATAACGCTGGTCAGCGGTCATCCGAACCCTTCGGCTCCGATTCTGCCGCTGGCTCGGCGGGCGCGGCCTCGGCCAGCGCCGGCTCGGAGGTGCGGGATTCCCTGGTGCCGTCCATGCGCAGGCCCAGGACGGCCATCAGCACGGCCAGGACCCCGCCGCAGACGATGGCCGAGTCGGCCAGGTTGAACACCGGCCAGTGCGGCCACTCGATCCAGTCGACGACATCGCCGCGGAACAACCCGGGCGCCCGGAAGATGCGGTCCGACAGGTTGCCGGTGGCCCCGCCCAGCAGCAGGCCGAGCGTGATCGCCCACGGCAGGCTGCGCAGCTTGCGCGCGGTGCGCAGGATGAAGACGATGACGGCCGCGGCGATGAGCGTGAACACAATCGTGGCCGACGCGCCGATGCTGAACGCGGCCCCGCTGTTGCGCAGGAGGACCAGCGTGAAGAAGCCGCCCAGCACCCGAATCGGCGCGTGGTGGGCCAGCTCGCGGACCACGATGATCTTGCTGACCACGTCCAGGGCCAGCACGAACAAGGCGACCCCGATGACCACCGGGAGCTTGCGCCCCCGGACCGGCTCGGTGGAATCGGGGGTCGCGGCGGAGCCGGGGGGGACGGACGGCTCGGACCCGTGGCCTACCGTCGTTCTTCGCGCTGCTTGCACGTGACGCAGAGTACCGCGCGCGGGAACGCCATCAGCCGTGCCTTGCCAATGGGCTCGCCGCAGGAGTCGCACACCCCATATGATCCCGCATCGATCCGCGCCAGGGCCTTCTCGGTCTGCTCCAGCAGGTCGCGGGCCTTGGTGGTGGCGGCGTACTCGGCGTCCCGCTCGAAGGTCTTGACCCCCACGTCGGCCTCGTCGTCGCCCGCGTCCCGCAGGCCGTTGTCCAGCCGCTCGGCGATCTGCGCCTCGGCCTGGGCAAGGTCCGCCCGCAGCCCGGCGGCATCGTCCTCGAGCGACTGCCGGACCTCGGCGAGCTCAGCCCCGGTCCACGGATCTTCTCCGGGACGCACTGGAAGAGCGGCGGCTTCGGTACGCGGGGCAGTAGCCATCTCGCGCCTCCCACGACGGGCAATAGATGATCATGAATGTGAACGGTCAACGGAGAATAAGCTGCTGCCGCGCACCTCTGCAAATAAGATTTCGGCGCCCGGCCGCGAACGGATGCACCGGCCAGCAACAAGGTGCCCACTATCCAGGCCTCTCATCCCCCGGCTTCGGATATTCTTGAAGCCTGCACGGTGTTGAAGGGGACAGCTGCCGCTGACCGCCTGCCAGGAGCGAGCCGGGGATGGTGTGAGCCCGGCGGCCAGGCCCAGCGGACCAGATCACCCCGGAGCCGCCGGAAGAACCGTCCCAGCGATTCGCCTGAGGACCAAGTAGACCCGGCCGCAGAAACCCTTGAGTGGGCCGTCGCCGGCCAAGGAGGGTGGTACCGCGGGGCCGCCGCAGCGAGCGGGGTCTCGTCCCTCCAGCAACGTCATATCTGTCCTTGCTGGAGGCACCCCATCATGTCGCAGGCATCTGACCTGTCCCCGGACACACCACGGTTCCCCGCGCTGTCCGCGCAGATCGACCTGCCCGCGATCGAGCGCGAGATCCTCGGCCGCTGGGAAGCCTCGAACGTCTTCGAGCATTCGGTCAAGCAGACCGAGGGCGGTCAGCCCTGGACGTTCTACGAGGGGCCGCCCACGGCCAACGGCATGCCCGGCGTGCACCACGTCGAGGCCCGGGTGTTCAAGGACGTGTTCCCCCGGTTCAAGACCATGCAGGGCTTCTACGTGCAGCGCCAGGCCGGCTGGGACTGCCACGGGCTGCCGGTCGAGGTGGCGGTCGAGCGTGAGCTGGGGATCTCCGGCAAGAAGGACATCGAGGCCTACGGCATCACCGAGTTCAACGAGCGGTGCCGGGAATCCGTGCTCCGGCACGTGGACGCCTTCACCACGCTGACCGAGCGGATGGGCTACTGGATCGACCTGTCCAAGGCCTACCGGACCATGGACCCGGCCTACATCGAGTCGGTCTGGTGGTCGCTGAAGGAGATCTTCAACCAGGGGCGGCTGGTCAAGGACTTCCGGATCAGCCCGTACTGCCCGCGCTGCGGCACCCCGCTGTCCGACCACGAGATGGGTCAGCCGGACGTCTACCAGACCGTTCGCGACCCGTCGGTCACGGTCCGGTTCCCGCTGGTCAGCCTGCCCGACAGCGCCAACCCGGACCTGGCCGGCGCCGACCTGCTGGTGTGGACGACCACGCCGTGGACGCTGGTGTCCAACACCGCGGTGGCGGTGCACCCCGAGGTGACCTACGTGCTGGCCCGCAAGTCCGCCGACGGCGACCGGGTGGTACTGGCCGAAGCCCTGATGCCGAAGGTCCTGGGTGAGGGCTGGCACGTCGCCGCCCGGTTCCCGGGCCAGGAGCTGCTCGGGGCCACCTACCAGCGGCCGTTCGACCTGATCGAGATCCCGGACGCGCACGTGGTGCTGCCCGGGGACTTCGTGACCACCGAGGACGGCACCGGCCTGGTCCACCTGGCCCCGGCCTTCGGCGCCGACGACATGCAGGTCACCCGGGCCCACGGGCTGCCGGTGGTGAACCCGATCCGGCTGGACGGGAAGTTCCAGGACAACGTGCCGATCGTCGGCGGGATGTTCTTCAAGGACGCCGACCCACGGCTGGTCCAGGAGCTGGCCGACCGGGGGCTGCTGTACCGGGCCGAGCCGTACGAGCACAGCTACCCGCACTGCTGGCGCTGCCACACGCTGCTGATCTACTACGCGCTGCCGTCCTGGTACGTGCGCACCACCGCGGCC
>DASXJM010000084.1:0-2526 GCA_036497405.1 Streptosporangiaceae bacterium
TGAGGAGGCGCCGGTGACGAACTGGCCCGGAAACACCATGCCGCTGGTCGCAAACGGTCAGGGCATGCTGCGGACGTCGCGCGCGGACCGCGAGCATGTGATCGGTGTGCTGCAGGTGGCGTTCGTGCAGGGACGGCTGACCCAGGACGAGTTCGAGACCCGGGTCGGCCAGACGCTGATGTCCCGGACCTACCTGGAGCTGTCCGTGGTCACGGCCGACCTGCCGCCGCGCCTGGTCGGCAGCCAGCTGCCGCGGATGACGGCGGTCCGGCCGGACCGCCCGAAAAAGAGCGCGGCGGCCAAGGTGGTGGTGGGCGGCTTCATCGCGCTGGCCGTGGCCACCCTGGCCCTGGTGGTGGCGGTGCTCACCGGCAACCCGCTGGGCCTGCTGGGCGCGGCCCTGGCCGTGGTGCTGTCTTCGGTGGTGGCCGGAACGGCGATGGTCGAATCCTGGGATGGCCAGCATGACCGGGCCCGGTTCCGCCTGACCGCTTGAAAGCCAGGATCTCGGTCCCCTAGAGGCCCAGGTGGACCCGGAGGGCCTGGTCGAGCTGAGCGGCCAGGGCGGGTGACAGCTGGCCGATGCGGAGGCCGACGCGCTCCACCGCTACCGAGCGCACCTGTTCGGCCTGGGCCTTGGAGTCGCGGGGGAGGCCGGTCTGGGCGGCCGGCAGCAGGACCTGGAACGGGTAGACCCGGCTGACGTTCGAGGTCACCGGGACCACGGTGATCACCCCGTGGCCGAGCCGGGCCGCGGTCGCGTTGGCCGCGTTGTTGCTGACGACCACGGCCGGGCGGGTCTTGCGGGCCTCGGCGCCGCGGGCGGGGTCGAATCGGACGGTGACGATCTCACCGCGCCGCACTCAGCCCTCCAGCCCGTCGCCGGTCACGGCGTCCCAGGCGTCGTCGTCCTCGGCCGCCGCCCACTCGGCCCAGGCCTGCTCGTAGGCGTCGCCCAGCTGGGACGCGCGCAGCAGGTCCACCGCCTTGTGCATGACCGCCGAGCGCGAGGGGATGCCCGCGTCGCGGGCGTAGGTGTCGAGGAACTCCAGATCCTCGTCGGGCAGGCTGACACTGACTTTCATACTTTGATGCTACCTGCGGTATGACCAGGGTAGCAACGGCTTGAGCGCCGGGGCGCCCAGCCGCCGGGATGGTCAGGCGTCGGGGTGCAGGGCGGCGGCCAGGGCGGCGACGGCCACGGCCAGGGCGGCTCCGATGATCAGGGCGAGGTGCAGGCCGTGCACCAGGTGCCCGGCGGCCAGCGAGCCGAACAGGCCGACGCCGATGACGCTGCCGGTCTGGCGGGCGGTGTTCAGCGTGCCCGAGGCCACGCCCGAGTGGCCCGGGTCCACGCTGCCGAGCAGGGCCGAGGTGATCAGCGGGACGATGACCCCGAGACCGAACCCCACCGCCACCAGCTGCCCCACGATCTCCGGGAAGCTGGTGGCGGACCCAGCCACCAGCAGGCCGCCCAGGCCCGCGGCGGTCAGCAGCGCCGCCCCGGCCAGCGTGGTCCGCAGGCCGATGCGGTGGGCGATGCGGCTGGCCAGCAGGTTCGCGGCCCCCACGGCCACCGTGGTCGGCGCGAAGGCCAGCCCGGTCAGCAGCACCGAGTAGTGCCGGGTGGTCTGGAAGTACAGGCTGAGCACGAAGATCAGCCCGTAGAAGGCCACGTTGATGATGATTCCGATGGCCGAACTGGCCGCGAACGTCCGCGAGCGGAACAGGCCCAGCGGCAGCATGGGCCGGCGGCGGTGCGCCTCGATCAGGATGAAGGCGGCCAGCGCCAGCGCCGCCAGGCCGAACCCGGCCAGCACCAGGCCGTTTCCGAACCCTTGCTTACCGGCCAGGATCATGGCCCCGGCCAGCGCGACCAGGGTGACGATCGCGGCCAGCTGGCCCGGCAGGTCCACGCCGCGGCCGGTCGCGCGCGGGGTCTCGCTGGCGAAGCGCAGCGTGAGCAGGATCCCGGCCAGCCCGAGCGGCAGGTTGATGAAGAAAATCGACCGCCAACCCAGGGACGAGGTCAAGATCCCGCCCAGCAGCGGGCCCGCCGACAACGCCACCGAGGCCCCGGCGGCCCACAGCCCGATGGCCCGCCCCCGCGCCTGGGGGTCGCGGTAGCTGTGGTTGAGCAGGCTCAGCGAGCAGGGCACCAGCACCGCTGCGCCCACGCCCTGCACGGCCCGGGCCGCGATCAGCACCCCGAGCCCGGGCGCCAGCCCGCACGCCACCGAGGCCAGAGTGAACAGCGCGAACCCGGCCACGAACATCCGCCGGGCCCCGATCCGGTCGCCCAGCGCCCCCGCCGACAAGATCAGCGCCGCGAAGGCCAGCGTGTAGGCCCCGACCACCCACTGCAGGCCGGAGACCCCGCCGCCGAGATCGGCCCCGATCGGCTTGATGGCCACGTTGACCACGCTGACGTCCAGCTGCACCACGGCGAAGCCGAGGCTGGTGGCCACCAGCGCCCAGCGGGCGGCGCCGCGGCTGGCCGGCTCGCCGGTCGGGTTGGTCGTTCCT
>DASXJM010000085.1:0-1866 GCA_036497405.1 Streptosporangiaceae bacterium
GCGGAAGTACTCCCAGCCGGCCTGCCACACCACCGGCAGGGCGTCCCGCAGCCGCTGCTTGACCGGGTCGTCACCGAGCACGAACGTGCGGCCGAAGTCCGCTTCCCACTGCTCGAACACCGGCCCGAAGTCCGCGAACGCGATGTCGTCGGCGCCGATCTCCCGGTCGGGCGGGTTCTTCCGGTAGGGCTGCAGCGTGTTCGGCCCGGCCCGGACAATCCGCTTGTGCCAGTGCCGGTCCACCCCGAACATGTCCGCGGCAAGGTCGCGGATCTCGTCGCTGGCCCGGACCTCGGTCACCCCGGGCCGGATGATGCCCCGGGTCGCGATCTCGGCGAACAGAGCGGCTGCCTTGTTCTGAGCGTCCAGCAGCCTGGTGGCCCGGACGTCCTCGTCATCGACGAACTTCGTCATGGTTCTCACCCTAATCGGGCCGCGGGCCGGGTCCAGCAGGCTCAGGGGGCTCGGCGTCCGGAGCGGTCAGCGGATGCTCGCGCCCGGTGGCCAGCACCGCGATGGACGCCCAGATACCGGTGTCGCGGTCGCCGACGAACTCCCAGGCCCGGGCCACTCCGAGCAGCAACGAGACGATCATCAGGTTGCCGATGGTGTCCAGCGCACTGTGGCTGGCTGGGTTGACCCGCAGCCGGAGGCCGTCCACGATCTCGATGACGAACACGGCCAGCAGGCCGCCGATCAGGGCGATCTGGCCCAGCAGACGAGACCGCGCCGCCCTGTCGGCCAGGATGGAGCGGACGCTGGCCAGGGTGAACAACGTGCCGACCAGGCCGAACGCGGCCGCCGGATAGCCGGCGTTGTTGCCCGGCACCAGGCTGAACAGCGCAATCCCCAGGGCGTTGGTGAAGGAGAGCAGAGCCGCGGCCGAGCGGACCTGATGGATGACGCCCCGTGGCCGGCCACCGGCCGGGCGCGGGCTCACCGACATGGCCACGAACAGCAGTCCGATCAGCGCCGCCGCCGCGCTGGCCACGGCCACGAACAGGTCCCGCGCGTCTCCGGTCACCACGGGGGCCATGAGACCATAAGCCGACCAGTTGGACCAACCCGGGGGCCGGCCATGATCAGCGGCGTGATTCCGGTGGCGCCGACCACCTTCCACGACGACGAACGCCTCGACCTCGACAGCCAGGACCGGGTGATGGATTTCCTGGTCGACGCCCGGGTCGACGCGGTCTGCATCCTGGCCAACTACTCCGAGCAGTTCTCGCTCACCGACACCGAGCGGGACCAGGTCACCGAGCGCGTGCTCCGCCACGTGGCCGGCCGTCTGCCGGTGGTGGTGACCACCAGCCACTACAGCGCCCGGATCGCGGCCGACCGGAGCCGCCGGGCCCAGGAACTCGGCGCGGCCATGGTCATGCTCATGCCGCCGTTCTTCGGCGCCACCATGAGCGTGGACGGCCCCGCGGTCCGGGACTGGTTCGCCGTCGTGGCCGACGCGATCGACATCCCGATCATGATCCAGGACGCCCCGCTGAGCAGCACCCGCCTGTCCGCCGCCCAGCTGGCCGACCTGGCCCGCGAGCTGCCCTCCGTTCAGTACATCAAGGCCGAGATGCCCGGCGCCGCCGCCAAGCTCCGCGAGGTCATCGACCTCGCCGGCGAGGATCTGCCCGGCCCCTTCGACGGCGAGGAGTCGATCACCCTCCTGCCCGACCTGGACGCCGGCGCCCGCGGCACCATGCCCAGTTGCAGCGTCCCCGACATCCTGGGTGAGGTGGTCCGCGCCTACCAGGCCGGCCACCGCGACCAGGCCACCGCCCTCTGGGAGGAGTACCTCCCGCTCATCCACTTCGAGAACCGCCAGTGCGGCCTGCGCGCGGCCAAGGTCCTGCTCCACGAGGG
>DASXJM010000086.1:0-6700 GCA_036497405.1 Streptosporangiaceae bacterium
CTGGACGCCGACGAGGTGCTGGCCACCCCGGACGAGTTCACCACCCAGCTGGGCCTGACCGAACTGGTCAGCCCGCTCCGCCTGCGGGGCATGGCCGCCATGCTGGGCCGCATCAAGCGCCAGGTCCGCGCCCGCCGCACCACCTGACCCGAACGGCCCCGCCGCCGGACCCCATCCCGCCGACGGCCTGCTTCCCGCCGCCGCTCGTTCGCCTGCTCATCCCGAAGGTCACTCCTTGGAGCCCCGCGCCGCCCGGAGCGCCCATGCCCGCGGCTCCCGGGGCCCCGGCCAGCCCGCGCCGGGCCCGGCCGGCGGCTTCAATGTACGCACTGGTCCCTTTGCCGACCCTCTTATGTACACAGAGGGACCATTGCGTACATTCGCTCGGCGGGCCAGCCGTCGGTGCGGCGGGGTCAGCGGGCCGGACGTGACCCGGAGCGATCCGGGCGGACCAGGTCCAGGTCGCCCGGTTCGGTGTGGTGGCCGGCCGCGCAGCGCAGCTCGACCTCGACCGGCTCGCCGCATTCGCGGTGGCGGAACTTGACCGGGCCGCCGTCCTCGGCCAGCCAGCGGTCGCCCCACTGCATCAGGGCGGCTAGGGCCGGGAACAGGCCCGCGCCCTTCTCGGTCAGTCGGTAGGCGGGGCGGGCCCGCTGGCCCGGCTCCTGGTACTGCTCGCGGGCCAGCAGCCCTTCACCCACCAGTTCGCGCAGCCGGGCCGCGCACACCGGCTCGCTGATTCCGGCCCGCTCGGCGAAGTCGTCGAACCGGGTGGTGCCGTAGAACGCCTCGCGGATCAGCAGGAACGCCGAGCGTGTGCTGACCACGTCGATGGCCTTGGCCAGCGAGCAGGCGTTGGCCTGCCAGCGCTCGCGCGGCGCGAGGACGCCGGTCAGCCGCGGCATCGGCGGCGCCGCCGCAGCCGCCCCGGCCGGGGCCGCTCCATCCTCAGTCATGCTTCCATGCTACCTGACTTGCGTTGCCCTAAGTCAGTCGCTACCTTCTAGCTATGGCAGAGCTAAGTCAGGGGTCCCGGCGTGGCCGCCCAGCCGAGGTCCTCATCATCGTCTGCGCTGGGGTCGTGCTGGCCAGCCTGGACCTGTTCATCGTCAACGTGGCTCTGCCCGACATCGCCCGCGACCTGGGCAACCGCAACCTGGGCGACCTGTCCTGGGTGCTGAACGGCTACGCGATCGTCTACGCCGCGCTCCTGGTGGTGATGGGCCGGCTGGCCGACCGGCACCGGCGCAAGTACGGCTTCCTGCTCGGCGTGGCCGTGTTCACGCTGGCCTCGGCCGCCTGCGGCGTGGCCACCAGCGTGCCCATGCTGATCGGGTTCCGGCTGGTCCAGGCGGCGGGCGCGGCCCTGCTGACCCCGACCTCGCTGAGCCTGGTGCTGGCCAGCTACCCGCCCGAACGCCGCGGCAGCGCGGTCCGGACCTGGACCGCCACCGGGGGCATGGCCGCCGCCCTCGGGCCGGTGATCGGCGGCCTGCTGGTCACGGCCAGCTGGCGCTGGGTCTTCCTGGTCAACGTGCCGATCGGCCTGGCCGCGCTGGTGGTGGGCTGGCTGCGGCTGCCGGACGTCCCCGGCCACCCGGTGCCGCGGCCCGACGCGCTGGGCGCGGGCCTGGTCACCGCCGGGGTCGGCGCGCTCACGCTGGGGCTGGTCGAGGGCGGCGACTGGGGCTGGGGGTCGGCCCGGACCGTGCTGGTGCTGGCGGCCGCGGTGATCCTGCTGGCCCTGTTCGCGCTGCACTGTGCCCGGTCCGGTAACCCGCTGGTCGAGCCGGCCCTGTTCCGGGCCCGGGCCTTCACCGGCGCCACCGTGGTCATGCTGCTGTTCTCGATGGCGTTCGGCGCCATGCTGCTGTCGATCGTGCTCTGGGCCCAGGACGACTGGGGCTGGTCGGCCCTGCGGACCGGCCTGGGCGTGGCGCCCGGCCCGATCATGGTGCCGCTGTTCTCGTTCCTGGTCGCGGGCCGGCTGATCGCCCGGTTCGGCCCAGCGGTGGTGGTCGCGGCCGGCTCCACGGTGCTGTCGGCCGGCATCGTCTGGTGGGCGCTGGCCATCGGCCTGCAGCCCGACTACCCGGGCGGGATGCTGGGCGGCATGCTGCTGACCGGGGTCGGCGTCGGGCTGACCCTGCCCACCTTGATGTCGACCGCGGCCGGATCACTGCCGCCGACCAGCTTCGCCACCGGATCGGCCGTGGTCAACATGGTCCGGCAGGTCGGCATGGCCGTGGGCGTGGCCATCCTGGTCGCCGTGCTCGGCGCCCCGGACACATCTGTCGCGCGGCTGGCCGCGTTCCAGCACGGCTGGTGGGTCATTGCCGCCACCGCCCTGGCCGGGGCGGCCGGCGCCGTACTTTTGCACCGTCCGGCCCAGGTCAAGCCGCGACCGAACACATCACCCGAATCCGGGCAAACCATTTCCTCGGGCTCAATCCGGAATTAGGACCCCAATACCCGGGTCGAATTGCCGGAAATTCCCGGCCACTGGCATTGTCCGGTCAAGTCCGGGACGAGACAACGCGCGCATCCCGGGTCAAAGCGGAGAAAGAGACTTCGCGGGCGACCAGCGGGAATACGGTTATTCCCGCCCTGTCCGGCATCCCGTACAACTGTGTCGGGTCATGTCTGACCTGCGTTTTTACTGACAATGCCCGCCCGTTCGGCGCTATGCTCTGTGCGTTCATCGAGACCCATGGGTCAGCACAGCCGTTTTGCGGCGTAGCCGGCGGCGCGAAGGGGATCGCAGCCCGCTGGTGGGGGAGGGCTAGGTGTACGTGATTGAGCTGGGTCAGTTGGAACGACAACATACGAGCGAGCCGCGAGTGAGCCCGAACGCGGAAAAGGACAGGCCGGCCGAGGACGACCCCGGGGCCAAGCGAGCCCGGATCACGATCCCGGCCCAGGTCGGGCGGCCTTCTCGCCTGCCCGCCGCGGCTGGGCCGCCCGCCGGCCTGCCGCCCGAGGCCGGTGTGGTGTGGACCAGGCACCGGACGTCCGGCGGCGGCCCGCTGTTCTCGCCCCGCGTCTCCCCGGTCGAGGCCGGGTTCTTCAGCTGGGACATGGCCACCGGCGAGGTGACGTTCGAGGACGGGCTGCACGCGCTGCACGGCCTGACCGGCGAGGGGCCGGCCACCATCGCCGAGCTGCTGGCCCGGGTGCCGGACGAGGACGGCGCCAGCCTGATCAGGGCGATGCGGCAGATGATGGCCGCCTGCGGGACCTACCAGGTCGAGTACCAGGTCCTGGACACCGAGGGCACGCTGCGCTCGATGGAGGCCCGGGGCCGGGTGCTGCCCGGCCCGGACGGGCAGCCGGCCCGGATGACCGGGTTCGTCATGGACACCACCTCGATCTGGGCCAGCCGGGAGGCCGAGCAGCGCCGCCTGCACGAGGGCGCCGAGCGAACCCAGAAGTTCACCGCCGCGCTGGCCTCGGCGGTCAGCGTGGACGACATCACCGCCGCGGCCCGGGAGGGGCTGGCCAACTACGGGGCCAACAGCCTGGTCATCGTGGCCCAGCAGGACGGCCGCCGGGAGGTCGTGGCCCGGTACGGGTTCACCCCGCGCGCCGCGGCCGCCCTGACCGAGCCCCAATCCAGCCGGCCGTCCGGCCCCCGACCCAGCCTTCCGTCCGGGTCGCCGGTGGCCGACGTGATCGCCACGGGGCATCCGCTGTTCATCTCCTCACCCGCGCACCTGACCCGTCACTACCCGCGGCTGGCCGCGGTGGCCCGCCGGTCGGCCCAGCGGGCCTGGGCCGTGGTGCCGGTACCGGTGGGCAAGGGGCTGCTGGTGGTCTGCCTGATGGGGTTCGGCGCCGCCCGTGACTTCGAAACAGAGGAACGGGCCCAGCTGATGCCCGCGGCCGGGCTGCTGGCCCAGTCGCTGCAGCGGGCCCGCATGTATGAGTCCGAGCACGCCCTCGCCCGCGACCTGCAGCGCGGGCTGCTGCCGCGCGGGCCGCTGGCCGCGCCCGGGATGACCATCGCCGCCCGCTACCGGCCGGTGACGACCGGGCTGGAGATCGGCGGGGACTTCTACGACGCCATCGACCTGGCCGACGGGCGGGTCGCCCTGGTCATCGGCGACGTCCAGGGGCACAACCCGATCGCCGCCTCGCTGATGGGGCGGCTGCGGATGGTGGTGCACGCCTACGCGCGTGAGGGGCAGAGCCCGGCCGAGGTGATGACCCGGGCCAACCGGTGGCTGGCCGAGCTCAACGACGATGTCGACCTGGCCATGTTCGCCACCTGCTGCTTCGTGATCATCGACCCGGCCCGCGGCCAGCTGGAACTGTGCCGGGCCGGTCATCCGGCTCCGGCCCTGGTCACCCCGGGTGGCACCCCGCAACTGCTCGAGCTCGGGCATGACCTGTTGCTGGGTGTGGACGCGGACGAGCGCTACACCTCCTCCACCGTGCCGGTCCCGCCCGGCTCGGTGCTGGTGCTGACCACCGACGGGCTGCTGGAGGACGACGGCATCGATCCCGGCTGCAACGAGCGCGCGCTGCTCAGCGTGCTCGGCGACGGCCTGGGCGACGAGCCCGAGCGGCTGGCCGACCGGCTGCTGGCCAGCCCGCGTCGGCTCACCCGGCATGGCGACGACATCGCGCTGATGGTGGCCCGGGTCGACGGGCCCGCCCGCCCGTACCTGCGGGCCCTGGTCGCCTCCTAGGCGCCCTGGGCCTCGGGCTCGTCGTCGTCCAGCGACAGATAGGAGCCGCGCCAGAACAGCAGCGGTACGCCGTCGCCGGAAGTCTCGGCGTACCGGACCCGGCCCACGATGATCTCGTGGTCGCCGCCCGGCAGGCTGTGCTCGACCGTGCACTCCAGCGCGGCCAGCGAGCCCTCCAGCCGCGGGCTTCCGGTCGGCCCGGGCCGGTGGTCCACCCCGTCCCAGACCGCGGACAGGCCGCGGCGGGCGAAGTTGGAGGAGAGTTCCTGCTGCGGGGCCGACAGCACGTTGACCACGAAGGCGCCGTGGCTGCGGATCGCCTCCAGGGTCAGGCTGGACCGGTCGAAGCAGACCAGGATGAGCGGCGGGTCCAGGGACAGCGAGCTCACGGCGTTGGCGGTGGTGCCGACCGGTTCGCCGTCCGGGCCGATCGAGGTGACGACGGTGACGCCGGTCGCGAAGTGGCCGACCGCGTGCCGGAAATCGTCGCTGGAGATGTCCATGTCAGCGTCGGTGAAGGTTGTCATCGTCAGATCTGTCCACGGTTCGGCGAGGCCACACTAGTGAGCAAGTAATTTCCTACCTGGTGATATTTCCAATCGACCGGATCGTGGCGGGCCTGGGTACGCGCGTGACGCCAGTGACGGCTGAGGTCGTGCTCCTCGCCGGCGGCACCGGCCGCAGCTGTGGCCCACCGCACTGACCCGGCTGCTACCCGAAAAGCGAGCTTCCTCAACCGGGCTTCCAGGACGGACGCCGTGGTCACGGATGATCCTCCAGAAAGGTCATGGGCGGCCCGCAGGCACGCGGGCGCGTGCCGGCCGGGCGTCCGAGGCCGGTTCCGGCGTCCTTGCCGGGATATACCCATCTAATCGACCGACAAAATAGATTTACCGGTCACGGATAACAGTACGCCTCAGCGAAGTTGTTCCCAACCCCCGGTCAGCCGATGCCGAACCGGGCGAACCAGCCGGGCCAGCCCGGCCTGAGCCGCCACGGGACCAGCGTCAGCCGATGCCGATCCAGCCGAGGACGGTGGAGCCGAGCAGCAGCAGGGACATGACGCTGATCCCGGCCACGACCACGGTGGCCACGAACTTCAGCACCGGGCCGTTGGCGTGACGGCCGAGCACCTCGCGCCGGTTGGCCAGGATCAGGATGTAGATCAGCACGATCGGGGTGACCACGCCCTGCAGCACCTGGGTGCCGATGAGCAGGGTGATCAGGTTGACCGGGGTCAGCGCGACCGCGGCCCCCAGCGCGGTCTGCAGGGTGAACAGCCCGAGGAACAGCGGGGCCTCGGCAAACCGCCGGGACACCGAGCGTTCCACCCCGACCGCCTCGCTGATCGCGTAGCTGCTGGACAGCGGGACCACCGCGCCGGCCAGCGCGCTCGCCCCGAGCAGGCCGAACGCGAACAGCAGCTCGGCCCCGCTGCCGGCCACCGGGCGCAGGGCCTCGGCCGCCTCCTTGGCCGAGGTGAGCGGGCCGTGGCCGCCGATGGTGGCCCCGGTGGCGATGATGATCATGATGCTGATGACGCAGGCGAACACGGCCCCGCTGACCGCGTCCAGCCGGGCGCTGCGGTAGTTGGCCGGGCCGGCCCCGCGGTCCACCACCCCGGCCGCCGCGTAGAACTGCATGTACGGGCTGACGGTGGTGCCGATCAGGGCCACCCCGAGCAGCAGGTAGCCCTTGGTCGCCACGAAGTGCGGGATGACCAGGTTCCCGCCGACCGTCCCCCAGTCGGGGTGACCGAGGATGGCCGCCACCGGGTAGGCGAAGAACGCCAGTGACAGCACCAGGAAGATCCGCTCGGCGTACCGGTAGGAGCCGAACAGCACCAGGCCCCAGATCAGCACCGCGGCGGGCGGGATGACCCAGTACCGGCTGACCCCGAGCAGCTCGAACGCGGCCCCGATCCCGGCGAACTCGCTGACCACCAGGCCGGTGTTGGCCAGCAGCACGCAGAACAGGGCCACCCCGGTGAGCCGCAGGCTGAACTGCTC
>DASXJM010000087.1:0-25989 GCA_036497405.1 Streptosporangiaceae bacterium
CTCCGGCGCGCCGGCGTTGCGCGTTTAGTGGCGATGGTGCCATCGCCCATATAAGAGGACTAGTAAAGCGCCATCGATCATGAGCTGGCCCATAAGCTGCGGGGCTTCTGAGGCTGATGGGGCTCGTGGGGCCGGGCCGAGTGGCGGCTTGACGAGGAAAGCTAATTAGATTAGCTTTATGGCTACTTAAATTAGCTTTCGGAGGATGAGATGACCGAGTTCCTGGACATCAGCGGCGGGCGGATCGCTTATGACGTGGCCGGGGAGGGACCGCTGATCGTGCTGGCGCACGGCATCGGGGACCGCCGGCAGGCCTTCCGGTTCATGGTGCCGGAGCTGGTGCGGGCCGGATTCCGGGTCGCGGCGCCCGACATGCGCGGGCACGGCGAGTCGAGCATGGGCGACTGGAAGTCGATCTCCCGCACCGACGTGGCCGGCGATCTGGTCGCGCTGATCAGGCACCTGGGCGGGCCGGCCGTCATCGTCGGGCACTCGCTGGCGGGCGGTGCCGCCACCATCGCCGCCGCGACCGCTCCCGAGCTGGTCAGCGGGGTGGTCGAGGTCGGCCCGTTCACCCGGAAGGTGCAGTACAACCTGGGCGGGCTGCTGCGGATCCGGCGCTACCGGCGCGGAACGCTGCTGCTGGGGGGGACCATGATGCTGAAGAGCATGAACGACTGGTTCCGGTACCTGGACCTGGCCTACCCGGAGAAGCCGGCCGACTACGACGCCTACATGGCGGCGCTGCGGGCCAAGCTGTCCGAGCCGGGCCGGATGGCCGAGTTCCTCAAGACCATGAAGACCTCCCCGGCCGACGCGGGCGACGCGCTGCCCCGCATCTCCGGCCCGGCCCTGGTCATCATGGGCGACGAGGACCCCGACTGGGCCGACCCCCGGGCCGAGGCCGAGGGGATCGTGGCCGAGATGCCCGCCGGGCTCGGTGCCGTCGCGATGCTGAAGGGGGCCGGGCACTATCCTCACGCCCAGTGCCCCGACGAGGTCACCGGGCTCATCCGGACGTTCATCCGCGACCGCGTCCAGGCCTGAGCGGCGCCGGGGCCGGGAAACAGGAGGGGAGCGAGCGTGCCGAGGACCGGGCTGAGCCGCCGTGACGTGATCGCCGCGGCGGCCGAACTGGCCGACGAGGCCGGATTCCAGCAGCTGACCATGGGGCTGCTGGCGCAGCGGCTCGGCATCCGCACGCCCTCGCTCTACAAGCACGTCACCGACCTGGCCGATCTCAAGCACGGCGTCGCCACCCAGGCCATGACCGACGTGGGCGAAGAGGTCCGCGACGCGCTGCAGGGCCGGTCCGGCCGGGACGCGCTCACCGCCCTGCTCGGGACCATGCGGTCCTACGCCCTGACCCACCCGGGCCAGTACGCCGCGGCCAACAGCACCCTGCTGACCGGCCCGGACGATCCGCTGCTGGCCGCCAGCAACCGGGTCATCGACTCCATCTCGGCGGCCCTGCGCGGCTACGGCATCGCCGACGAGGACATGGTGCACGCCATCCGCACCATCCGCAGCACCATCCACGGGTTCGCCCTGCTCCAGGTGACGGACGGCTTCCAGTGGAACGCGGACCCGGCCGACACCTTCGACTGGATGATCCAGTTCATCGACCGGGGACTGCGGGCCAGCCGCTGAGCTGGGCTAAAGCGCTGGCCACGGCGGTGACGCGGGCGGCGGCCAGGTTGAGAAAACCGGTGGCGCGCCGGAACACGTCGGCGACCACCTGGTCGGCCAGCCAGGCCTGGTAGGCCTGGTATCGATCCTGCTCCCAGGACCGGATGTCGTCCGGCAGCTGGCTGAGGGCGGGCTCGGGGATGCTGTTCCAGCGCCAGGCACCGGTGACGCCGGAGCCGTGCCCGTTGGACCCGGCGGGCGGGCTGATGAAGCTGGCGCTGAAGGCTTCGTTGCTGGACTGGTTGCGCACGAACCGCAGGCCCGCCAGCGTGCCCTCGATCAGCGGGCGCCGGGTCGCGGAGTGCGCGTCCAGCACCGCGTCGTAGATGTCCATGTACTGCCGGATCAGCCGGGCGTCGATGATCGTGACCCACCAGACGGCCTCGGCCACGGCCGAGAACGCCACCGCCGCGTCCTCGGGTCGGCACACCGCCAGCCGCTCGGTGATGTCCCGCATGCCGGCCAGGGACCATTCGAGCGCGCGCTCTTCGGCGACCGAATCGGTGAGGTGATCGCGGTTCCACCGGACCCGGCACTCAGCGGAACAGAACCGCGCGTGCTCCCGGCGCGGTGTGAACACCGTCCCGCACTGGGCACAGCTCCGGCTCCCCGTCATTGGCTTAGAGTACGCAAGCCTTACGCACCCCGACCTGTCGCGATGGTGAACGTTGCGTGGCCGATTGTGGAAAGAACCGGCCACCCGGCGTGGCCACGGACGGGCGATAAAGTCACTAGTCGTGATGGCGCGGATGTACGGGCTGGCCTACCGGACGGTGCTGCGGCGGATTCCGGCCGAGGGCGCCCACCGGGCGGGATTCGGGCTGATCCGGCTGGCCGGAGCGATCCCCGGTGGCCCGGGGCTGCTGCGACGGCGGTTCGCGCCACGGGACCCGGCGCTCCGGGTGCGGGCACTGGGGCTGGACCTGCCCGGGCCGCTGGGGCTGGCGGCCGGGTTCGACAAGGACGCCCGGGGCGCGGACGCGCTGGGCGCGCTCGGCTTCGCGTTCGTCGAAGTCGGCACGGTGACCGCCCAGCCGCAGCCGGGCAATCCCCCGCCGCGAATGTTCCGGCTCCCGGCCGACCGGGCGCTGGTCAACCGGATGGGGTTCAACAACCAGGGGGCCGCGGTGGCGGCCAGCCGGCTGCGGCACCGGCCGGGCCGGCCTGGTGAGCGGGTGGCGGTCGGGGTGAACATCGGCAAGACCAAGGTGGTGCCGCCCGAGCGGGCCGTGGCCGACTACGTGGCCAGCGCCCGGCTGGTGGCCCCGGTGGCCGGGTACGTGGTGGTCAACGTGAGCTCGCCGAACACGCCGGGCCTGCGCGACCTGCAGGCGGTGTCCACCCTGCGGCCGCTGCTTCGGGGGGTCCGCGCGGCCCTGGACGAGGCGGAGCCGGGGCGGCGGGTGCCGTTGCTGGTGAAGATCGCGCCGGACCTGGCCGACGGGGACGTGGACGCGATCGCGGACCTGGCCCTGGAGCTGGGGCTGGACGGGATCATCGCCACCAACACCACGATCGCCCGGGCCGGGCTGGTCAGCGACCCGGCTCTGGTCGAGGCGGCCGGCGCGGGCGGGCTGTCCGGCGCTCCGCTGCGGGCCCGGTCGCTGGAGGTGCTCGGCCGGCTGTACACCCGGACCGGGGACCGGCTGGTGCTGATCGCGGCGGGCGGCATCGAGACGGCGGACGACGCCTGGGACCGCATCACGGCCGGGGCCACGCTGATCCAGGCCTACACCGGCTTCATCTACGGCGGCCCAGCCTGGCCCCGGCAGCTGCAGGACGGCCTGGCCCAGCGGGTCCGGGACGCCGGACTGACCTCGATCGCCGAGGCCCGCGGCACGGCAGCACCCGGCCAGCGCCGTTGACGGGCCGGTCAGCTGAGCAGCGTTTGAGCATCGGTGAGGTAGGCCTGGACCGGGCCGGCGGTGAGCAGACCGCTGGCCGCGCCCGCGATCTCGGCGGCGGCGGGCCGGAGCGCGTCACAGGCCGTGCGGGCGGTGGCCGCGTCGCCCAGGACGACGGCGGCCCGGGCGGCCAGGCACCAGAGCGCTTCGGTGAGCAGGCCGGGCGGCGGGTCGGGGCAGCGCCGCAGGGCGGTGGCGGCCGCAGGCTGGTCACCGCGGGCAAGGTCGAGCCAGGGCTGAGCCCAGGGCCGGTACGGTCCCCAATTCATCGATGGAAGGTTGGTGGGCTGGTGGCGCCAGACCCGATGGGAGAGCAGGGCCAGGGGCAGGAGGCCGTGCTCGACGCCGGGCATGCCGGCCCCGTCGAGTAGCTGGGCCGCCTGGCGGTAGCGAGCCTCGGCGTCGCCGGCGCCGGAGACCGCGGCGCGCAGGGCGCGGTACCAGGCCGTGAACACCGCGACCAGGGGCCGTTCGTGCCGCTCCCCCAGGTCGTCGAGGGCGGCGGCGTGGCCGTCGGCGGCGGCGAAGTCGCCCAGGCCGCTCCGGGCCTGGAGGCGGATCAGGTGCCCCATGACCTCGAAGTTGACCAGCCCGTGCGGACCGGCCAGGTCGAGGATCTCGGCCCCGATCGCGTCCCGGGCGGCGGCCAGGCCGGGACGGTAGCAGGTCTGCATGAACTCCCCGGCCAAGGCGAAAGCCAGCAGCCGCGGGTCGCTGAGCCGCCGGGCGATGGCCACGGCCTCGGCGGCGGCCTGGCCGGGGCGCGGGTCACGGCTCCCCCGGGACTCCAGGGCGATGGTGGCCAGCACCCGGGCCCGCAGCGCGTCACTGGTTCCGGCCGGGAGCGCGGCCAGCGTCCGGTCGGCCGCGGCCACGATGCGGCCGGCCAGCACCGGGTCGTCGGAGACGGGCCAGATGCCGGGCACGTCGAAGTTGCCGATGACCCGGGCGGTCAGGACCGGGTCGCCCAGCGGCTCGGCCGCCTCGATCGAGGCCAGCCGCTGGCTCATGGCGTCGGTCAGCCGCGGTCCGCCGGCCAGGGCCAGGCTACCGGCCAGGGTGGCCGCGGCCTCCAGCCGGGTCCGGGCCAGGGCGGGCGCGGCCTGCTGGTAGGCGGCGGCGGTGTCGGCCCAGACGTCACCGCCGGGTCCGTCCAGGGCCGGATCGTGGCGCAGCAGGCTGGTCTCCAGGGCCGCCAGCCGCGGGCCGGGGTCGAGGCCGAGTTCGTCGCCGAGCCGGGCCCGGGCCTGGCCGACCACGGTCAGCGCGTCGGCTTGACGGCCGCTCCGGTACAGGGCCAGGGCCAGCAGCCGCCAGGCGTCCTCGCGCCACGGGTGCTCGGCGGTGTGGGCCTGCAGACCGGGCACGGCCTGGGTGGCCAGGCCCAGCGCGAGCTGGGCTTCGGCCTGGCGTTCGACCAGGCCCAGCCGGGTCTCGGTGAGCCGGGCGGACTCGGCGGCGGCCCAGGGCTCGTCGGCGAACCCGGCGTAGGCCGGGCCGCGCCAGCAGGCCAGGCCCGCGGCGGCCAGGTCCAGGGCCCGGCCCGGGGCGGCTGAGGCCGCGGCCGTGGCCAGTTGCCCGAACCGCCCGGCGTCCACGTCGTCCGGGCCGGCCGCGAGGGCATAGCCCGGGCCCTGGGTGAGCAGGAGCCGGGACGGCGCCCGCGGCGGCCGGTCCGGTTCCAGGGCCCGGCGCAGCGCGCCCACGAACGTGCGGATCGCGCCCGCGGCGTTGGCGGGCGGCACCGGCCACAAGTCGTCGATGAGCACGCCGAGCGGTACGACCCGGCCCCCGGCCACGATCAGCCGGGCCAGCACGGCCCGATGGCGGGGGCCCTTGAGGTTGGCCGGGCGGCCGTGGTCGTCCCAGGCGGTGACCGGGCCCAGCACACCGAACCTCACGGTGCTGACCAGATGCTGACCGGGACGCGCAACAGTGGACTCAGCAACGGACTCAGCAGTGGACTCATTTGGGAGGAGCGTACCCATGACGCTGCGCATCGAAGGCTTCCGCTACCAGCGGGTCCCGGTGGCCGACGGGGTGGCCCTGCACACCGCGGTGGGCGGGACGGGCACCCCGGTCGTGCTGCTGCACGGCTTCCCGCAGACCCACCTGATGTGGCGGCACGTGGCCACCGCGCTGGCCGCCGAGCACACCGTGATCTGCCCGGACCTGCGCGGCTACGGTGACAGCGACAAGCCCGGCGAGGACGGGCCCGGCACCTACGCCAAGCGCACCATGGCCGCGGACGTGGTGGCGCTGGCGGCGGCGCTCGGGCACGACCGGTTCGCCCTGGCCGGGCACGACCGCGGCGCGCTGGTGGCCATCCGGGCCGGGCTCGACCACCCCGGCCACGTCACCCACCTCGGGGTGCTCGACGTGCTGACCACCGTCGACATGTGGGACATCCTGCACGGGGCCAGCGCGGCGGTGGCCTGGCACCTGTACCTCATGGCCCAGCCGCCCGGGCTGCCGGAGCGGATGATCACGGCCAGCGCGGACGAGTTCTTCGGCCATTTCCTGGACGTGTGGGCGCGGAACCCGCAGGCCATCCCGGCCCCGGTCCGGGCCGAGTACCTGCGGGCCAGCCGGGACGCGGTGCCGTCGATCGTGGCCGACTACCGGGCCTCGGCCGGCATCGACCTCGAGCACGACCAGGCCGACCGTGCGGCCGGGCGCACGCTGGCCCTGCCGGTCAGCGTCGTCCAGCAGGACTGGGGAGCGGCCCTGGGCTACGACGCGGCCGGGCTCTGGCGGCCGTGGGCGCCGGACCTGGTGCACCAGACGCTGGACGCCGGGCACTTCATGGCCGAGGAGGCGCCGGAGCAGATCACTGAGCTGCTGAGGCAGTTGATCAAGCGGTGACCCATGTGGATGGTGGGGCCGCTCAGCCTGGTGGGTGCGGTCAGGGGGAGGCCGCGGGGAGGGTGGTGCGGAGGAGGTCGGCGGCGGCGGGCCAGGTGATGCCGGCCAGGAGGTCGGGCACGCCGGGGCCGCAGGCGGCCAGCTTGGCGGCCAGGTCGGCCGGGGACGGGGGGCGGTCCGGGGAGCCGGGCGGGAGGGCCAGTTCGGTGTGCAGTTCGCGGCCGGAGGCCAGCCGGACCGAGATGTCCACGGTGCCGTCCAGCAGCCCGGCTGATCCGGGGTCGCCGGGGCCGTAGTCGGTCCGCACCGCGGCCATCAGGGCCCGGGCCCGGGCGCGGTTGACGGCCTGGTCGGAGAAGCTGCCGAAGCCCGGGTACTCGTCCAGGATCGCGGTGGCGATGGCGTAGGGCATGCTGAACTTGCCCTCCAGCCCGGTGTGGGGCTGGTCGTGGATGAGCGGCTGCACGGTGGCCTTGGGCGTGGCCACCACGACCTGCTCGATGTCCTCGCCCAGTTGAGCCCGCAGCTCGCGGACGGCGGCGATCGGGCGCTGCATGGCGTAGCAGCAGGGATAGAGCTTGATGGCCAGGCCGCCGGGTACCGCCGGGGCGGTCTCGACCGGGCCGGGCTGGCCACCGACCAGCCGGAACCACTCGTCCAGGGCGCGCGGGTCGGCCCCGGCTCCGGCCCGGGCCAGGACGGCGGCCTGCACCCCGGCCTGGGTGGCCATTCCGACCTGGAGCGACTTGGCCTGGGTGCCGAACGCGGCCTGCACGCCGCCCGCCGCGGGCACGGCCAGGGCCATGGCCACCGCGAGCTGTGGCGGGGACAGGCCCCAGACCGTCCCGGCCGCCACCGCCGCGGCCGGGGCACCCGCGGTGCAGGTGGCGTGCCAGCCCGCCGAGTAGTGCGGCCAGCCGAGCAGGGCGCCCAGGCGGGCCATCACGCCGGCCCCGGCCAGGTAGGCCCGGGCCCCGGCGTCCTGGCCGGCGGGACCGGCGGCCAGGACGGCGGGCACGATGACCGCGCTGATGTGGGTGGTCGAGGGCACGTGCAGGTCGTCGAAGTCCAGCACGTGACCCAGGGCGGACCAGCGGGCCGCGTCGGGCAGGATGTCAGCCACCGGCCGGATCGGGTGCTCGCGGGCGGCCAGGGTGACCGCGAGCGTGTCGAGCAGGCTGCGCTGGGCCAGGTCCAGGTCACCGGCGTCCGGGCGGTAGGTGGTGGCCCAGTCGGCCAGGGTCGCGGCCAGGTTCACATGTCCTCCGATTGAGCCTGTTCAGGCGGACAGCGCGGAGTCCTCGCCGCCGTCCGCGGCCAGGGCCAGGTGACCGAGGCTGATCCCGGCCGCTTCGGCCAGCGCGACCACGGTGAAGAAGGCCGGGGTCGGGATGCGGCCGGTTTCGATCTTGCGCAGCGTCTCCACGGGCACGCCGGCCCGGGCCGCCACTTCGACCATGCTGCGCTCGCCCCGAGCCTGGCGCAGGGCGGCGCCGAGGCGCTGACCTCGGGCGCGTTCGGCGGGGGTGAGCATCGGCCGGACCATGGTGTCATAATAATACCGGGATATAAATACCGGTAGCAGCGGGTGGCCCGGGATGGAACCCCCGCCACCGTTGGTTGTGTGGAGAGAAGCGGTAGTGCGGGACAGAAGCACCAGTGGGAGTTGCTCGTGATCGAACTGAAGACGCCGGCCGAGATCGAGGCCATGCAGGCGGCGGGGGTGGTGGTGGCCGACATCCTGGCCGCGACCCGGGCCGAGGCCAAGGTCGGGGTGGCCCTGACCGAACTGGACCAGGTCGCCCGGCAGGTGCTGGCCGACGCGGGGGCGTCGTCGCCGTTCCTGAACTACCAGCCCAGCTTCGCCCAGCGGCCGTTCCCGGCGGTGATCTGCACCTCGGTCAATGATGCCGTGCTGCACGGCATCCCCGACGGCTACCGGCTCCGGGACGGGGACCTGCTCAGCGTGGACTGCGGCGCGGTGCTGGACGGCTGGGCCGGCGACGCCGCGATCTCGCTGATCGTAGGCCAGCCACGCCGGGCCGACGAGAAGTTCGTCGCCACCGCCGAGGCCGCGCTGGCGGCGGGCATCGCCGCGGCCCAGCCCGGCCGCAAGATCGGCGACATCTCGGCCGCCATCGGGGCCGTGGGCCGGGCCGGCGGCTACGGGATCAACACCGACTTCGGCGGGCACGGGGTCGGGCACAGCATGCACGAGTCACCCTCGGTCCCGAACGAGGGGCGGGCCGGCCGGGGCGTCCGCCTGCAGCCGGGCCTGGTCATCGCGATCGAGCCCTGGTTCCTGGCCGGCGGTCACGACGAGTACCGGGTCGACCAGGACGGCTGGACCCTGCGCAGCCAGGACGGTTCGCGAGGCGTGCACGTCGAGCACACCGTGGCCATCACCCCGGATGGCCCGCGCATCCTCACGACTCGCAAGGCCTAATTCCGAAATTTTCGGGATGGGAAAACACCTCCGCTGATCGACTAGGTCAGCGTTCTCTCCGTGCTTACTGCCTGCCGTGCACCCGTTGACCGGGCAAAGTTTGCGCCGATACACTGCGGGAAATTCTCGCAACCTTTCGGAATTCGGCGGCTCAGCGGGAGGCTCCAATGGCGGACGCACTCAGAGAACCAGGACCGGGCGGTGCAGGCGGGAGGGGTCGCCACGGCGTGCTCGCCGCCACCCTGATCGCGCTGATCATGGCGCTGGCCGCGTGCGGCTCGGCCGCGGGCGGCGGCAAGAACGGCACCACCAGCTCCGGCGGGTCCGGGACCAAGGGCGGCACCACGGTCACCGCCTGGCTGGTCACCACCGGGCCGAGCCCGGCCAACGACGCGGTCAACGCGGCCGCGAAAAAGTTCGAAGCCAGCCACCCAGGCGACCACATCACCATCGACTACGTAGAGAACCAGTCGTTCAAGCAGAAGATCCAGCTGGCCATGGGGGCCGGGAACCCGCCCACGCTGTTCTGGACCTGGGGCGGCGGCATCCTGCAGCAGTACATCAAGGCCGGTGACGTGCAGTCGCTGGGCAACCCCAGCTGGGCGTCGGGGTTCCTGCCTTCGTCGCTGGGCGCGGTGACGTTCAACAACCAGCTGTACGGGGTCCCGGTGGAAGGCACCCAGCCGGTGTACTTCTTCTACAACAAGCAGGTCTTTCAGCAGGCCGGCCTGAGCTTCCCCACCACCTGGAGCGGGCTGCTCAGCGCGGTGCACACGCTCAAGGGCAAGGGGATCGCGCCGATCTCGCTGGCCAACGGCGACCAGTGGCCGGGGCTGATGTTCCTGGAGTACCTCACCGACCGCATCGGCGGCCCCAGCGTGTTCAAGGCCATCGAGTCGGGGAAGGCCGACGCCTGGTCCAACCCGGCCATGATCCAGGCCCTGACCGACATCCAGCAGCTGGTCCGGGCGGGCGCGTTCCAGAAGGGGTACGACTCGCTGAAGTTCAGCGGAGGCGGCTCGGACGCCCTGGTCTACAGCGGCCGGGCGGCCATGCAGCTGATGGGTGACTGGGACATCTCCAGCATCCTGGGGTCCAGCAAGTCCTTCGTCACCGCCGGCAAGCTCGGCCTGGCCCCGTTCCCGGCGGTCGGGGGCGGCAAGGGCGACCCGGCCGACCTGGCGGGCAACACCGCCAGCTACCTGGCCGTGGCCAGCAAGGCCACCGCGGCCCAGAAGAAGGCCGCGATCGCCTTTCTGCAGAGCGTGATGCCGTCGGCCACCTACGCCAAGGCCGAGGTGGCCGCGGGCGAGGTACCCGTCACCAAGGGCGCGTCCCCGCTGTTCAGCGGCCAGCAGCTGGCCAGCTTCGACCAGACCATCTACTCGTCGGTGGGCAAGGCGCCCAGCTTCCAGTACTCCTGGGACCAGTCGCTCGGGCCAGACGAGGCCCAGGCCATGCTGACCAACCTGGCCCAGGTGTTCGAGCTGACCCAAAGCCCGCAGAAGTTCGCGACGATCATGAACAAGCAGCAGAAGGGCTGAGCGTGGCGCCGAGCGTCACGGCCGGACCACGCAGGCCGGCCCAGCGTGGGCCGGCCCAGCGCGGTCCGGGCCAGGGCAGGCATACAGTGGCTGACCTGGTCGGGCTGTCCCCGGCGACCGCCCTGTTCGGGCTGTTCATCATCGTGCCCATGCTGGGCGCGGTGGTGCTCAGCTTCTTCCGCTGGAACGGGCTGGGCACCCCGCAGTGGGCGGGCGGGTCGAACTGGGCGCAGTTCTTCCACGACCCGGTGGCCGGGCAGTCCCTGGTCGTCACGGCCAAGGTGATCGGGCTCAGCTGGGTGGTACAGACCCCGATCTCGATGGCGCTGGGCCTGTTCATCGCCGGGCGGCAGCGATACCGCACGGTGTACGCCACCCTCTACGTGCTGCCGCTGCTGCTGTCCACGGCGGGCATCGCGCTGGTCTGGGAGGGAATGCTCGACCCGAACTTCGGCGCGGTCACCGCGCTGTCGAAGTCGCTGCACCTGGGCTTCCTGCAGCAGAACTGGCTGGGCAGCGCCAACCTCACCCTGTACGTGGTGGTGGCCATCATCGCCTGGCAGTTCATCCCGTTCCACACGCTGCTGTACCAGGTCGGCCGGCGGCAGATCCCCGACGTGCTGTACGAGGCCGCAACCCTGGACG
Organism: Streptosporangiaceae bacterium; assembly: GCA_036497405.1. GTDB lineage: Bacteria > Actinomycetota > Actinomycetes > Streptosporangiales > Streptosporangiaceae > Bog-532. The sequence continues at coordinate 11,094 of DASXJM010000087.1, forward strand.
GGGCCAGCGGGTTCGCGCTGTTCCGGCGGGTGACGCTGCCGCAGCTGCGGTACACCCTGGTCACCTCGAGCACGCTGATGATCGTGGGCGCGCTGACCTACTTCGACATTATCTACATCCTGACCGACGGCGGCCCCGGTTACACCTCCCGGGTGCTGTCGCTGGACATGTACCACGCGGCGTTCCTGCAGAACGAATTCGGCTACGCCAGCGTGCTCGCGGTGGTGCTGGGGGTGGCCGGGCTGGCCATCGCGCTCGGGCTGGCCCGGGCCAGCGGGTTCACCTCGATGGGAAGCCAGCAGGAAGGGGCCACGTGAGCCGGGTGCGTCCCGGGCGGGTCGTAGCCTTGGTGCTGGCCACGGTGTGGCTGGTGATCGCGGTGGCGCCGGTGTACTACATGGTGCTGGCCAGCCTGCGCAGCCAGGGCACCTACCTGACCGCGAACCCGTGGCTGCCCACCGGCGGGCTGAGCCTGGCCGAGTTCGGCACGGTGTTCGGCGCGGGCCTGGGCCGGTACCTGCTCAACAGCGTGCTCATCACGGCGGGCGGCCTGATCGTGACGCTGGCCGTCTCGCTGGGCGCGGCCTTCCGCATCATCCGGCGGCAGTCGCGGGTGGCGGGCGCGCTGTTCCGGCTGCTGCTGTTCGGGCTGGCCATCCCGATCCAGGCCATCATGGTGCCGCTCTACCTGCTCATCTACAAGCTGCACCTGTACGACACGCTGGCCGCGCTGATCTTGACCATGAGCGCAGCCGCGATCCCGGTCTCGGTGCTGATCATGGTCAGCTTCCTGCGCGACATCCCGCGCGAGCTGATCGGGGCCATGCTGGTCGACGGGGGCAGTGAGTGGACGGTGTTCCGGCGGCTGGTCGTCCCGCTGTCGCGGCCGGTCCTGGCCACGCTGGCCATCTACAACGGCCTCAACGTGTGGAACAACTTCCTGCTGCCGCTGATCCTGACCCAGAGCAACAGCGTGGCCGTGCTGCCGCTGGGCCTGTACAAGTTCGAGGGCCAGTACGCGGTCAACGTCCCGGCGGTCATGGCCGCGGTGCTGCTGTCGGTGCTGCCGCTGCTGGTGCTGTTCGTGGTGATGCGGCGGCAGGTGATGCGCAGCCTGGGCGCGGTCGTCGTCCGCTGAGCAGCCAGCCGCCGCCTCCCCCCGGCCGAGCGCCGGGTTCTCCTCGCGTAACCATTAGCATTATTGATAATGATAGTGCTAGCGTGAGACCGTGGCGACTGACGAAGCACCGGAACGGATCGCGGTCAGCGTGCTGGACCAGGCGCGGGCCGGGGATTTTGAGCGAGTGACCGAGCGGTTCGCACCGTCCCTGCGGGCCCTGGTGCCGGCCGAGGCGCTGCGCGGGGCGTGGGCGGCCCAGACCCGCCCGCTGGGGGCGGTGGTGTCGGTGGGCACGCCGGTCAGTGAGCCGGCCACCCCCGGGGTGGTACGGGTCCGGGTCCCGGTGACCGCCGAACACGGGGCGTTCACCCTGATCGCGCAGGTGGCGGACGGGGGCTGGCTGGCCGGCCTGGAGATCGCCCCGGCCGCGGCGGCGGAACCGGTCCAGCCCTGGCAGGCCCCGGCCTACGCCGACCCGGCCTCGTTCACCGAGCAGGAGGTGACGGTGGGGGCCGGCCCGCGCGCGGTGCCGGGCACCCTGACCCGGCCGCGGACGCCGGGCCCGCATCCGGCGGTGGTGCTGCTGAGCGGGTCGGGGCCGAACGACCGCGACGAGACCATCGGCCGCAACAAACCGTTCAAGGACCTGGCCTGGGGCCTGGCCACGCAGGGGCTGGCCGTGCTCCGCTACGACAAGGTCACCGTGGCCCATCCCGCGGAGGTGGCCGGTGACCCCGGCTTCACCGTGGCCGACGAGTACGTGACCGACGCGGTGGCGGCCGTGGGCCTGCTCGGCCGGCACGAGGCGGCCGACCCGAGCCGGATCTTCGTGCTCGGGCACAGCCTGGGCGGGACCGTGGCCCCCCGGGTCGCCGCGGCCGAACCGTCGGTGGCCGGGCTGGTCATCCTGGCCGGCACGGCCCAGCGGCTGGACCGGGCCGGGGTCCGCCAGTTCCGCTACCTGGCCAGGCTCGGCCCGGAACCCGATCCAGCCAGCCAGGCCGCGGCCGAGGTGCTGGCCCGGCAGGCGGCGCTGGTGGACAGCCCGGAGCTGTCCCCGGACACGCCGGCCAGCGAGCTTCCGTTCGGGGTGCCGGCCGCGTACTGGCTGGACCTGCGGGCCTACGACCCGGTGGCCACCGCGGCCCAGCTGACCCGGCCCATGCTGTTCGTGCAGGGCGGCCGCGACTACCAGGTCACGATCCCGGACGACATGGATCGCTGGCGGGCGGGCCTGGACGGGCGGGCGGACGTGACGTTCCGGGTGTTCGACCGGGACAACCACCTGTTCTTCACCGGGACCGGCCCCTCCTCCCCCGCCGAGTACGAGCCGGCCCAGCACGTGGACCCGGCCGTGGTCGGCACCATCGCCGACTGGATCACGGCGGCGCCCCGCCGGGCCTGACCGCTTCTACCCGGTGCGCAGGATCTACTCGGTGCGCAGGACCTGGCCGGCCCGGTGGCGGACGGCGAGCCACTGGGGCCAGACGGCCAGGATGTTGACGGTGAGCAGGGCGGCCGGGGCGATGAGCAGCAGGGCCCAGACCGCCAGCGGGGGATGGTAGGCCAGCGGGGTGAGGCCGGCCACGTCCCGCCAGATGAACCGGCCGACGGCCAGGCCGAGCGGGATACCGAACAGCAGGCCGGTCACGGCCAGCACGGTGGCCTGGGTGGCCACGGCCAGCCGGGTCTGGCGGCGGCTCATGCCCAGTGCTTGCAAAACGGCCAGGTCACGGCGACGGCGGCTGACCGCGGCGGCCACCGCGTAGCCGATCGCGGCCACGGCCAGCACGGCCAGGAACGCGGCCAGGGCCAGCGGCAGGACCTCCAGGTCCCGGATGATGGTCAGTTCCTGGACAGGATCGACCGGTCCGAACTGCACGTTGGGCGCCCCGGCCTTGGCGGCGGCCCGGTTCAGCCGGCGGGCCACGGTGGTGAGGTCGGCGCCGGGACGCAGGCTGACCGTGGCCGCGTGGTACTTGAAGGCGTAGTGAGAACCAGCGAACAGGCGGTGGTAGCCGGCCGGGGTCAGCCAGCCGCCGTCGGAATAGTCGTTGTGCGGCCCTACCGGCACGAACCCGATGCCGGTGACCCGCTCGGTGACCGGGTCGCCGCCGCCCGCAAGCTTGATCACCGAACCGGTCTTGGCGTGCAGTTCCCTGGCGCTGATCGGGGCCAGCACGATCTCGTCGCGGGCGGTGGGCATCCGGCCGTCGGTCATGACGACCGGGGTGGCCTTCCCGCGCACCGGGGCGTAGGTGAAGCTCTCCACCGAATACTGGCCGGACTGGGCGCCGTTGATCCGGGCGTCATCGACCCCGGTCACATCGGGGTCGGCGGCGACGGCCTTCAGCGCGGCGGCGGTGTGACCACCGTCCTGGCCGTTGAAGCCGAAGAACGCCCCGAGCTGCCAGGTCTGGCCGAACCGCTCCGGGTGGGTGGCGGCGTCGGTGACCCCGGCCGCGAACGTGAACGCGGCCAGCACCCCGAGGACGCCGATGACCCCGCCGAGCAGGGCGGGCCGGACCGGCACCGACGAGCGGCCCCGGCCGGGTTCCAGCGCGAACCTCGCTCCGATGACCACCGGCACCGGCAGGCCCGCACCGGAGGCGGCGGCCGCGGCCACCGACCGCCGGGCGGCCCGGGCCGACCGGCCGACGGTGAGGTAGCGCGTGGCCAGGGCGGCCGACGCGCCCAGCACCAGCAGCGGCACCAGCACCCAGCCGAGGCCGAGGACCAGCCAGTCGGCGTCGATCCCGGGATGGGGCTCGATCAGTGAGGCGGCCCCGATCGGCATCCACTGCGAGGCCACGATGGCCCCGGCCACGCCGATGGTGGCCCCGGCCAGCGCGGCCAGCGCGGGGGCGGCGGCCGCGGCGGCCGCGCCCTGCCGCCGGGTCAGCCCCACCGACTGGAGGATCTGCAGCTCAGCCGTTGTCGCCGACACGTAGCGGGCGATGGCCTGGCCGATCAGGAACATCGCGGTGACCAGGGCGGTCACGGCGAAGGCGAGCAGGCAGGCGGCCTCGTAGCCGGTGACCCGCCGGAACGGGTCGCCGAAATTGACCGAGTTGTTCCACACGTCGATGTCGTCGCGGCCGGTGGCGCGGGCCAGCGCGGTGCGGAAGGCCGGGATGGCCGCCGCGCCGCCTCGTAGCCGGATCAGCGCGTTGACGAAGACAGAGTGCTGAGTGCCGAAGATGTTGGCCGGGTACCTGGCCCACAGCGCAGGCGAGGCAATCAGCCCGCCGGGAACGCCCGGGTCGTCGCTGAGCCAGGGAGACCGGACCACCCCGACGATGCGCACCGGCACCCGGGGACCGGCCGGTGCGCCGTCCGAACCGTCGTAGTTCGTGCTGGCCTGTTTCACGCTGGCCAGATCCAGCATCAGGCGATCCCCGGGCTTCTTGTGGAAGGCGGCGGCGAAGCCGGGGGTGACGAGCACCTCGTCCGCGCGTTCCGGGTCGTAGAGCCGGCCCGCCAGCACCACCGGGCGCTCGATGGTGCGGGTCATCGAGGAGTCCAGGAACGGGAACTGAGTCTCGGCGCCCGGGGCGCCCTCGACCGTTCCGCCGTCGGCCACCGCGAACCGGCTGATCGTGACCACCTGGGGCAGGGCCCGGACCTTGTTCCAGTCGAAGCCGGGCTGGTTGGGCAGCACGGTCACGGTGGCCGGCAGCGTCCGCGCGTACAGCCGGTTCACCGCGCTGTCCCCCCGCCGCGCCCCGGCGACGGCGGTGAGGACGGTCGCGGTGGCCAGCGCGATCAGCAGCGCCAGCAGCGCCAGCGACCGCCAGCGTTGCGGCAGCTCCAGCCGCAGCCAGGTCATGGTGATCCGCATTGTTCATCCCCCCCACGAGGCCCGGACTGGTCCGGTGTGACGTCAGCTTGTCCCATCCGGACCCGCTTTGACCAGGGTGGTAACTCGTACCGGCCCGGTGGGCCTAGTACCACCGGGGCCGGCCGGGCTACTCGGTGCGCAGGGTCTGGGCCAGCGACCCGGGTCCGCGCCGCCCGGCCGGCCGCAGCGCGAGCACGGCGGCCGCGGCCAGGGCCACCGGGACCGCGAGCAGGACCAGGGTGACCGGGATGACGGGGGCGGCCGGGACGCCGGCTCCGGCCGCGAACCGGGCCCAGGCGTACCGGCCGGCCGCGAGGCCCAGCGGCAGCCCGATGACCAGGGCCAGGCCGGTGAGCAGGGTCAGCTGCCAGACCCGGATGGCCCCGAGCTGACGCCGGCCCAGGCCCAGGGTGGCCAGCACCGCGAAGTCGTGCCGGGACTGGCGGGCCGAGGTCGCCGCGAACTGGGCCAGCACGGCCAGGCCGAGCACAGCCAGCAGCGCGGCCAGCGCCTGCGGGGTGCGGTCGATGCTGACGTAGTTGGTCACGCCGTTGGGGCGCTGGCCGGTGACCAGGCAGGTCGACTGCCCGATCCGGGCGCAGAACGGGGCCACGGCCCGTTCGAAGCCGTGCAGGGCCGCGGGCCGGCCGGGTCCGGGGGCCAGCCGGACCAGCACGATGTTATAGCCCCGGCCGCCGAACGCGGCCACCTGAGCGGTCAGCAGCGACGCGGTGACCAGCGCGCCCTGGCCCAGGTCGGTGGGGGTCTGGCCGCCCTCGCCGAAGTAGGGGAACACGGCCTGCCCGGTGATCCGCTCGGGCCGGGCGGGCGTGCTGTCGCCCACGGTGACCGGCACCGTCTGCCCGATCCGCAGCCCGGCCTGCCGCAGCACCGAGGTGCCGAGCACGATGTCGCCCGCGGTCCGGGGCGCGTGCCCGGCCAGCAGCGGCGGGGCGACCAGCAGGCCGTGTCCGGGGGTCAGGCCGATCGCGGGGACTTCGGTGGCCCCGATCCGCACGGTGCCGTGATCGCCGAAGCTCCAGGCAGCGATCCCCGTCACCGGCGCGGCCAGGGCCCGGAACTGAGCGGGGGTGATCGTGTTGAACTGCAGGTCCAGGGCGACATCCCAGTCCTGGCCGTAGAGCCGGGGCGTGCTGACCAGGTTGACCAGGCTGGCGCCGAACGTGGCCGCGGCGGTGACCGCCAGCACGGCCAGGGCCGCACCGACCAGCGCGCCGCGGGCGGATCCGCCGGCCCGGCCGGAAACGAGCCGGACCCCGGTCACGGCGGTCACCGGCGCGCCCGCGCGGGCCAGGCGGCCCGCCAGCTGGGCGCTGCCGGCCAGCCGGACGCTGGCCGCGGGGCGGGTCAGCGGGGTGGACGGCGGCCCGGCGCCGGGTCCGGCCGGCGTGACCCGCCAGGCCGTGCCGGCCCGCCAGTCCGTGCTGGCCCGCCAGGCCGGCCACGCGGTCCAGGCCAGCAGGAGCAGCACGATCCCGGCCGCCCCGGCCCCGGCCACCAGGCCATCCAGGTTCAGGCCGGGCGCGGGCTCGGCCAGCCGGGCCGGGCCGATCGGCATCAGCGGCGAAGCCGCCACCGAGATCGCGACGGCCAGGGCCGCGCCCGCGGTGGCCGCCACCCCGGCCTGGGTCAGCCCGGTCCCCTGGAGTTGCCGCCGGGTCATCCCGGCGGCGGCCAGGGCCCGATGGCCGGCCGCGGCCTCCCGGATCAGGCGGGTGGCCAGCTGGCCGGTGGCCACCAGGGCGGTGACGGCCAGGCCCAGGGCGAACAGGGCCAGGGCCACGGCCTGGGGACGGATGGACCGCTCCACGGTGGCGACCTGGGCGTTCTCGTTGGCGAACAGGTCCTGACCCCGGGTCCGGGCATAGCGCTGGATCAGGGCGTGGGCGGCCACGGCCACGGCGGCCCGGCGGGCGCCGGGCCGGAGCTTCAGCACCGCGCCGTCGGCGCCCTCGTAGCGGGGACCGAGCGAGCGGAACAACGCGGCGCTGGTCACGATCAGCGAGGACCGGTCCGAGTCGGTGATCGGGACGATCGAGCCCCGGGTGACCATGATGCCGGTCACCCGCTCGGTCACCCGCCGGGCCGGACGGCCCTGCTCGCCGGTGAACGCGGCCAGCACCAGTGGGCTGCCCACGTGCAGGCCCAGGCGGGCCGCGGCCAGCTGGTCGACCATGACCTCGCCCGGCCGGCCGGGCCGGGCGCCCGCCCGGCCAGCAGTTTCGGCCGGTCCAGGGTGGTGCCGAACCGGCCGTCGAGCGGGGCGACGACCTGGTCCTGATCCAGCTGCCCGGTTTTGCTGACCGGCTCCGCGTTCAGCACCACCAGCGGGGCGCTGGCCGCCACCCCGGGCAGGTGGCCGAGGGCCTGGTCGTAGCCGCCCAGGCCGCCCGAGGCCGCGACCAGCAGGTCCGAGGCGTGAGACCAGGCCAGGAACCGGGGGTAGGCGCTGGCGGTCCGCCGGGCCCCGGCCGCCGCGGCCAGCACCGTTCCCCCGGCCAGGCCGATCAGGAGCGTCAGCACCAGCCAGTCCCGCCAGCGGGCGCGCAGCCCGAGCTCGGCCACGCGCAGCACGGCTCGCATGCCGTCAGCTTCCCCCGGCCCGGGTTCGCTGGCCAGGGTGCTGACCATTCGGCCGGGGTGAGGCTGGCACCACAGGTCACGCTGGGGTGACAGACCTCGTGCCCGGGCCTGGTGACGGTTAGCATTCGAGCCATGATCAGGGTGGCGCTGGCCGAGGACAACGTGCTGCTGCGGGAGGGCATCTCGCGGCTGGTCGCCGCGCATCCGCAGTTCGAGCTGGCCGGCACGGCGTCGGACCTGCCGGGCCTGCTGGAGCTGATCGGCGACCAGGACCCGGATGTGGTGGTGACCGACATCCGGATGCCGCCGACCGGGCAGGACGAAGGACTGCAGGCCGCGTCCTGGCTGCGCGAGAACCGGCCCCAGGTCGGGGTGGTGGTGCTCAGCCAGTACACCAGCCCCGGCTACGCGCTGACCCTGCTCGAGCACGGCTCGGCGGGCCGGGCCTACCTGCTCAAGGAGCGGGTGGCCAGTGTGGACGAGCTGGCCAACGCGATCCGGGCCGTGGCCGCGGGCGGGTCGGTGATCGACCCCCAGGTGGTGGACGAGCTGGTGCGGTCCCGGTCGCACCCGCAGGCGTCCAGCCTGGACGAGCTGACCCCGCGCGAGTCGCAGATCCTGGCCGAGATGGCCCAGGGCAAGAACAACGCGGCCATCGCGGCCGCGCTGACCGTGTCCGAGCGCGCGGTGGAGAAGCACACCAACTCGATCTTCATGAAACTCGGGCTGAGCGAGGAGAAGGACGTCAACCGCCGGGTCAAGGCGGTCCTGCTGTTCATCGGCCGCGGCCAGAAGGAATAGGGGGCTGACCGCACCCCGGGGTGGGAAGCCAGCACCCTGCTGGCCTGGTGGACCGCGTGGGAAGCTGAAGAGGTGAACTTCCCGCATCCCGTGCTCGTGGTGGACGACCAGGCTCCGTTCCGGATGGCGGTCAAGGCCGTGCTGCGACGGCTGGCCGCGTTCGAGCTGGCCGGGGAGGCGTCCGACGGCGTGGAAGCGATCCGGCTGGTCGACGAGCTGCACCCGGAACTGGTGCTGATGGACATCAACATGCCGCAGATGAACGGGATCGAGGCGACCCGGCAGATCACCGCCGCCCATCCCGAGGTGGTGGTGTTCCTGTGCTCGACCTACGACAGCGCCGACCTGCCCCGGGACGCGGCGGCCAGCGGCGCCCGCGCCTACGTGAACAAGGAGCAGTTCGGGGCGGCCACCCTGCAGCAGCTGTGGGACGAGCACAGCGCTTAAGGGAGCGGTATCGACCCCGAAATCGTGGCCCCCTGGCCGGGAACGGAATCCCAGCGGGCGGTGCCGCCGATGGCGCCGAGCCGGTCGGCCATGTTGACGAACCCGTGGCCGCCGCGGGCCCGGGCCGGGTCGAAGCCGGGGCCGTCGTCGCTGACCGCGAAGTTCAGGCCGCCGGCCTCGGTCCAGAGCCGGAGCTGGACGGTGGCCTCGGGCGCGTGCTTGCTGGCGTTCTGCAGCGCTTCCAGGCAGCAGAAGTAGACCGCAGCTTCCAGGTCGGCCGGGTACCGGCCCACCTCGTCGGCGATGTTCACGGTCACCGTGAGCGGGCTCCGGCCGGCCGCGGCTCGCAGCGCCTCGCCGAGACCGCGGTCGGCCAGGAGCGGCGGATAGATGCCGTGGGCCAGTTCGCGCAGCTCCTTGATCGTGTCCTGTACGTCGGTGGCCAGCTGGTCGAGGATCTGGACCGTCCCCTCGGGGTCCTCGGCCACGATGTCCTTGGCCAGCCGCAGGTTGATGGCCAGGGCGACCAGGTGCTGCTGGGCCCCGTCGTGCAGGTTCCGCTCGACCCGGCGGCGTTCGGCGTCACCGCTGGCCACGACGCGGGCGCGGGAGGCCCGCAGTTCCTCGGCTTGTTTGCGCAGCTCGTCCAGGGTGGTGTGCAGGGCCGCGTCCAGCTGGACGTTGTGGAAGGCCAGGCCGGTCTGACGGGCCAGCTCGGTCAGGACCCGGTCGTCGTCCTCGGTGAAGCTGTCGGAGTCGGCGGGCCGTTCGACCACGATCAGGCCGAGCAGTTCACCGCCGTGGCTGACCGGGGCCACCCGCAGCTGTGCCCGCAGCCGGCCGTCGAGCAGGGCGGGCAGCCAGATCGCGGTCCAGGCGGTGCCGGACACGCCGGCCCGGCTGACCACCTCGCGTTCCCGGCCGGTCAGCACCAGCGAGCGGGGACCCGAGTCCGGGACCGACACCGTGCGTTCCAGCACGTCGCTGCTGCCGGTGTAGACCTCGGCGCTGGTCAGGCCCATGGTCTTGCGGAGCGACTCAGCCAGCTGGAGCAGCAGTTCGTCCATGGTGACGTTGCGGGTCAGCCGGCTGCCGAACGTGCGCAGCACCTCGTCCGGAGCCTGCCGGGCCCCGTACACGAAGCGGGTGGCCGCCGCGGCCAGCCGGTCCCGGGCCGGCACGTAGCCGATGGCGGCGATCGCGGCGGCCAGCATGGACAGGCCGAGGACCTCCCGGTCGGCCGAGCTGTCCGGGGCCTGGCCGAAGCCGAGGATGACAATGAGGTAGATGACCGCGACGACCAGGCTGAACCCGGCCGCCGACAGCACGTAGACGAACAGCCGGCTGCCCTGGCGGGCCAGCGCGGGCGCGAGGGCGGCGATCGCGCCGAGCGGGACGGCCACGGTGGCGCCCTCGGCGACCAGGCCCGCCGGCCCGGGCCAGGCCACCAGCAGGTGCAGCACCGCGGCGACCAGGGCGATGTCGGCGGCGGTGACCGCGCCCAGGCCCGCCCACTGCAGCGCTTCCCGGTCGTGGCCGGCCGCACGCAGGTAACGGAACCGCAGGGCCGGCAGCGCGGCCAGCCCGGCGACCGAGGCCCCGGCGGCGGCCGCGGCGACCGGGAACGAATGGCCGGCGACGGCCAGGCCCAGCCCGGCGACGGCCGCGATCAGATAAGCGGTGGCGGCGGTGACCCGCCGCGGCCTCCCGGCCAGCCGCCCGTCCGGGAAGGCCAGTACCAGGTGCAGCGCGGCCGCGATGACCAGCGGCACACCCACGGTGGCGGCGGCCCGGGCCGCACTGTGGGCGGTGCCGGCCGAGGTGGCGGCCAGCCGCCCGGCGGCCAGGGTGGCCGCGGCCAGCAGCGCGGCCGCGGCGGCGGTCCAGCCGCTGGCCCGGCGGCCGGACCAGGCGCACACCACCGCGGCCACGGCCCAGCAGGCGATGACCGCGGCGGTCACCGCGGTCAGGCTGCCGCCGCCCCGGTGGACCGGGCGGTTCAGGGCGATGACCAGCAGGACCGCCGTGGCCACGGGCAGCAGCGCCCCGGCCACCGCGCGCTGGGTGCGGAGCCGGGGGCGGATCTGTTCGGCCATGATGGGGTGCAGGTCCAGGTGTTGGACGCCGGCCACGTCCGGCGGCCCGGTGCGGTTCATGATCCCAGTTGTCGCACATCCCGCGCTGACCTGCCAGTGAGCAGGCCACCCGGCCCGATGGTCGTGGTCGCACCACCCCGGGCGGGGGCGAGCATCACGGCCGGCAGAGGCCAGGCAGCACCCTGGCCCGGGCCGCGGTGTCCGGTGACGCTGAGGCCATGCGCTACGAGAGCTCAGTCACCTCACTGTCCTGGATCCCGTCCGAGGCCGTGCCCGCGGGCATGCGGGTGCCGTTCGACACCGGGATCCTGCACTACGACAGCCCGCCGCCGGACCAGATCGACGACGTGCGGGCCCTGCAGGCCGAAGACCGGTTCCGGTTCGCCAACGTGCTGCGGGCCTGGATCAAGACCGGCCCGGACGGCGCCATCACCGGCTACGGCTACGGCGGGGGCGGCCACATCGGCGGCCTCGTCAACTCGACCACGGTCCGGGTCGGCGCGCTGCACCGCGCGTTCCAGGCGACCAAGCTGCCAGACCTGCAGCGGACCCCGGAGGAGGGACCGGGCTGGGTCCGGTTCAGCCAGACCGTGGGCGGCCGGACGGCCATCCCCACCCCGCGGACCGTGCCGCGGCCGCCCTACGTGCAGTGGCAGTCGCCGCTGGTGTGGACGACGCTGTCGCTGACCCTGTTCGCCGACGGCCGGGCCGAGTACACGATGACCGGGGCCAGCCCATTCCCGCGGCACTGGGTCTACGACGACCAGGGCCGGCTCACCCACAAGTCCGGGCTGACCGACTCCAAGAGCTGGACCCGGGACTCGTTCGGCAGCCACACCCCCTGGGGTGACCAGGATTCGGAGGCCCTGGTCACCGCGGTGGAGACGGCGCTGGAACGGACGCTGTCCGGGCAGCTGATGCACGGCGCGGCCAAGCCCAAGGTCGAGAACGTGAAGGGCGGCACGGCCCTGATCCGCCAGGGCGAGCCCGGCACCACCGTGTACCTGCTGCTGGACGGGGTGGTGCGGGTGGAACGCGACGGCCAGTGGCTGGCCGAGTACGGCCCCGGGGTCATGCTCGGTGAGCGGGCCCTGCTGGAGGACGGGACCAGGACCTCGACCGTCACCGCAGTGACGGCGTGCCGGCTGGCGTCGGTGGACGCCAGCCAGTTCGACCGGGCCGCGCTGGCCGAGCTGGCCAGCGGGCACCAGCGGGAGAACGCCGGGCAGGAAAGCTAGAGCTGATAGGTGGTGCCTTCCGCGGCCACAATGACTTCCGGCGGCTGGCCCGGCTGATGGGCCAGCCGCCGGCCGAGCTGGTCCAGGGCCTGGTCGGTGCGGTCCGGCTTGTGGTGGGCCAGCAGTACCCGCCGGGCCCCGGCCCGCCGCCCCAGCTCAACCGCGTAGTCGGCGGCCGCGTGCCCGAACGCCGCCTCGGCCGGCACCTCGGCCGGTTCCATGAAGGCGTCATGGACGAGCAGGTCGGTGCCGGCGGCCAGGGCCCGGGCGGCCGGGTGGTATTCGCCCCAGCCCTCCGGGCCCGGTCCGGCCGCGGTCGGGCAGTGATCCGGGATGTAGGTCAGCACCGAGCGCCCGTCGCTGACCCGGTACCCGAACGTCCGGCCGCCCTTGTGCGGTACCTCCCGGGCCTCGATCAGGAACCCCTCGGCCTTGAGCTGGCCGGGCCTGGCCGAGGCGAACGTCCAATCGCCGCGCAGGCCGCCGGGCGTGATCGGGAAGTGCGGCGGGGACATGCCCCGGGCCAGCACGGACTCGGCGTCGGCCCCGTCCTCCTGTTCGGGCAGAAAGAGATTCACCCGCGCGTCCTCGCGGTCACCGCCGCGGAAGAACGGCAGGCCGTGCACGTGATCCCAGTGCAGGTGGGTGAGGAGAATGGTCCCCTCGAATGGTCCGCCCCCGAGCAGATTGGTCACCGCGCGTACTCCGGTGCCGGCGTCCAGGATCAGGACCGGGGCGGGAGCCCCGTCGTGGGCCACGGCCACACAGGAGGTCTGGCCGCCGTAGCGGACGAAGTCGGCCCCCGGAGCCGGGGTCGACCCGCGGACCCCGCACAAGTGAACACGCATGGCCTTTATCATCGCGGCTGCGCGGGCGCGCGGGCCAGCATGTTAACCGCCGTTCCCCAGGGTGGTAGCACCATCAGCAGCCGGCGTGGCTGCTCACTGGCCCGGCCCGGCCCGGCATGCGACAACTGGGTATGTGGAGCACGGCAACGGAACAGCGCCCACGATCGGGGTCTTCCTGGCGGACGACAACCTGATCGTGCGGGAAGGCGTGCGCGCCCTCATCGAACGGCAGCAGGACCTGCAGGTCCTGGGGGTGGCCGGGGACTTCGACGGCGTGGTCAGCGGGGTGTCCGAGACCCGGCCTCAGGTGCTGGTGACCGACATCCGGATGCCACCGTCGTTCCAGAGCGAGGGCATCGACGCGGCCAAGGAGGTGCGCAAGCGGCACCCCGGCACCGGGGTCGTCGTGCTGTCTCAGTACGAGGACCCCGAGTACGCGGTCTCGCTACTGGCCGAGGGATCGGCGGGCTACGGCTACCTGCTCAAGGACCACGTGGCCGGGGGCACCCAGCTGGCCGACGCGATCCGCGCGGTGGCCACCGGCGGCACCGCGCTGGACCCGGACATCGTGGCCGCCCTGGTCAACCCGGTGGCCGCCCCGGGCACGCTGTCAGCCAGGGAAGAGGCGCTGCTGGGCCTGGTGGCCGAGGGCAAACCGGTCAAGGCCATCGCCGCCGCCCGGCACGTCCCGCCCGAGGCGGTCGACGACGAGGTGTCGGCGCTGTTCGTGCGGCTGGCCGAGGGCGTGTCGGCCGGGAACCAGGACGCGCTCCAGCGGCTGCGGCTGCTGCATCAGGCCATCGTCGACCGTGAAGAACAGGGCGAAACCCTGTCCCGGCTGCTGCCCAGCGGCCTGGCCGACAAGCTCCGGCAGGAACACCGGGAAATCGGCGAGACCGAACGACTGGTGGTAACCGTCCTGATGAGCGACATTAGGTCATATTCAACGATCGCGGAGCGGGCGGACCCGAGCCAGCTGGCCGGGCAGCTCAACACGCACCGGGCCGCGATGAACCGGGCCATCCTGGGGGAAGGGGGGACGGTCATGCAGTTCGTCGGCGACGCGGTCATGGCCGTGTTCGGCGCCCCGTTCCCGCAGCCCGACCACGCCGACCGCGCGGTGGTGGCGGCCGCGGCCATGCATGCGCTGCAGGCCGAGATCAACACCACCTGGGTGGCCAGCGGGCTGCCCGAGTTCGGCCTCGGGCTGGGCCTGTCCACCGGGGAGACGGCCGCGGCCCTGCTCGGGTCGGCCGAACGGCTCGAATACACGCTGGTCGGCGACACCGTGAACCTGTCCCAGCGGCTGCAGCAACTGGCGGCCAAGGGTGAGACGGTGATCTCCGACGCCACCCGGCAGGCGCTGAGCGTACCGGTACCGTGTACCGCACTCGGCGCCCAGCACGTGAAGGGGCGGGAAGCCCCGGTCATCGCCTACAAGATCGTTCCTGAGGGGGGACGTGATGAGTGAGACTTTCCCAGACCTTGAGGTGGACCTCTCGGTGCAGCCCGCGCTGACCGTGCGGGCGGTCCGCAAGACCTTCGAAGCCGAAAACGCGCCGGTACGGGCGCTGCGCGGGGTCGACCTGGAAGTCGGCCAGAACGACTTCATCGCGCTGATGGGCCCGTCCGGCTGCGGCAAATCAACGCTGCTGAACCTGGTGGCCGGGCTGGACCGGCCGGACGAGGGCCAGATCTGGGTGGCCGACGAGGAGGTCACCGGGCGCAGCGAGGACGACCTGGCCCGGCTGCGCCGGCGGCACATCGGGCTGGTGTTCCAGTTCTTCAACCTGCTCGAAGGCATGACCGTGCTGGAGAACGTGGCCCTGCCCGCGGTCATCGCCGGCCGCAAGCGCAAGATGGCCGAGACCCGGGCCCGCGACCTGCTCGACCTGCTCGGC